>NZ_CFHTCS010000028.1:0-22767 GCF_984369615.1 Martelella sp.
CCTTGCGCACGGTGATGATGGTGGTGGCGTGCATGGTGCCGAAGGGATTGTGTTCGCTCATGATAGTCACCTCGTTTCCGGCTTCGCAAAAAGGCGCGCGAAGCCTGTCCGGCTTCCTATGTAGGCAGCCGTGCCTCATTTGCAATCCGTGAGGCCTGCCTCAGCTTGCGACTTGCGGTTTCTTGCGGCTCTGGGCGATGATCATGCCGACAAGGATGAGCGCCAGTCCCGCAAGCCTCAGCAGCGGCTGGCCCTCCACGCCTTCGACCACATCCATGAGCGCGCTCATGCACATCTGGCCGCCGATGATCAGCACCGCGGTGTTGACTGCGCCGATCTTCGGGATGACCCAGGAGCCCGCAGCGACGAAGATGACGCCGACCGGGCCGGCAAGGTACCCGTAGAGCGGGACCTCGGAGACCGTCGGCGGGATCAGCCCGCCGATGATGACGGCAACCACGCTGACGGTGATGAACCCGACAATGTGGTTGTAGAAGGAGGAGACCATCGGCGAGGTGGAGACGCTGAGGCGTCCGTTGACCTGACGGCTGATACCGACGAGAACGCCGGCGGCAACGGCGAAGAGGATCGGAAAGATCATGCCTCGGCCCCTCCCGACATGATGACGAGGACGGAGCCCGAAAGGATGAACAGGACTGCCATCAGGTCGCGCAGGTCGAGACGGCGCGCCGGAAGGCCGAACAGGCCCCACTGGTCGGCGGCAAGCGAAAACAGCACCTGGCCGCCGAGACCAAGGGCGATCGCGCCCGACAGCGCCAGGGGCGAATTGACCGCGAGCGAAGCGGCAACGACGGTGGCGGCACCAGAGACGCCGCCGAGATAGCCCCACCAGGGCACGCGGATTTTCTCGGCTCTCGGGCCGCTCTCGCCCGCTCCGGATTTGCGGAACCGGAGAAAGACGAGAATGGCGATGGCCGCCAGCGTGCCGCAGCCGTGGCCGGCCCAGGAGGCATACATGGGCGAGCCATAGAGCGCGACGACCGCGTTCAGGTGGGTCATCACGGCCATGATGCAGCCGGCCGCAAAGGCGGCAAGGAAATAGATGAGCGAGGGGCGGGCTGGAGATGACATGAGGGGAGACTTTCCGGAGGCATTCATCTGTCAGGCTGTAGCCGAGAACGCTCCGCATTGAAAGGCGCAAGCGACGGCGAATGCCGGTCGTCTGTGAAAAACCATGCGACGACCTTGAAAACGTCAAGACCGGTATCCCTGCCCGATCCGATGTTCCCGCTTTTCTTTTGCGCTTGCCGGGCCTGCCTGTTAAGAAACGGCGATACCGCATGTGATGGAGAGAGACGAAGAGAATGGCAGCCGAAAGCGAAGCCCGCCGCGCCGAGATTGCGCGCAAGACCAGGGAAACCGCCATTTCCGTTTCCGTCAATATCGACGGCAGCGGCGAGGCGCGGATTTCGACGGGGATCGGCTTTTTCGACCATATGCTCGACCAGCTTTCCCGCCATTCGCTGATCGACATGAGCGTTGAGGCGAAGGGCGATCTCCATATCGACGATCATCACACGGTGGAGGATGTCGGCATCGCCATCGGCCAGGCGCTGGCAAAGGCGCTGGGCGACCGCGCCGGGGTGACGCGTTATGCCTCGATCGACCTTGCCATGGACGAAACCATGACCAAGGCCGCGCTCGACCTTTCCGGCCGGCCGTTTCTGGTCTGGAATGTCGCCTTCCCGTCGGAGAAGATCGGCACGTTCGACACCGAGCTTGTGCGCGAATTCTTCCAGGCGCTGGCCCAGAATGCCGGCATCACGCTGCATGTGCTCAATCATTACGGCGCCAACAGCCACCATATCGCCGAGACCTGCTTCAAGGCCGTGGCCCGCGCGCTGCGCGCCGCCGCCGAGATCGATCCGCGCCAGAAGGGCCGCGTGCCGTCGACAAAGGGCATGCTCGCCTGAAGGAGGCCCGATGGGAAGTTACCTCGTTCTGATCCCGCCCGGCGACAATGATCCGGAGAAGATCCGCTTCATCCGCGACCGCTTCGCCTGGCTTGCCTTTCTGTTCGGCCCGTTCTGGCTTCTGGCCAACCGGGCATGGCTGGCGGGCTTCATCACCCTTGGGCTTTCGATCGCGCTGGCCGTTGCCGGTTACTTCGAGCCGCTTTCGCTTGGCGCAAGCGCCGCCTCGCTCGCGCTCAACCTGCTGATCGGGTTCGAGGGGCGCGAATGGAAGGCGCTTGCCATGGAACGTCGCGGCTTCATGCCTGATGGCGTGGTGGTCGCGCCCGATATCGAGACGGCGGAAGCGATCTATTTTGCCGGCCGGAACGAGAGGCCCATATTCACCGATTTCACCTCCGGCCCCGCCGGCAATCGCGCTGCGATGCCTTCCGGCATCGGCCTGATGGACACCTATTCTTGAAGATGACGATGATGAAAGTTGCGATAATCGATTACGGCTCGGGCAATCTGCGCTCGGCGACCAAGGCGTTTGAGCGGGCCGCGCGCGAGGAAGGTCTCGATGCCGAGATCATCCTCACCGACAAGGCCGAGATCGTGGCAGCGGCCGACCGCATCGTTCTGCCGGGCGTCGGCGCCTATGCCGATTGCCGCGCCGGGCTGGATGCCGTGCCGGGCATGGTCGAGGCGATCCGCGAGGTGGCCGAGGACAAGGCCCGCCCCTTCCTCGGCATCTGCGTCGGCATGCAGCTGATGTCCGAGCGCGGGTTGGAAAAGACCGTTTCGGAGGGTTTCGGCTGGATTGCCGGCGACGTGACCGAGATCACGCCGGCCGATCCGGACCTCAAGATCCCGCAGATCGGCTGGAACACGCTGACGCTGAACACGCCGCATCCGCTCTTCGACGGCATCCCGACCGGCGAGGACGGCTTGCACGCCTATTTCGTCCACTCCTATCACCTGGCCGCCAAAAAGCCGGAACAGGTGATCGCCACCACCGATTACGGCGGCCCCGTCACTGCCTTCGTCGCCGACGGCAACAAGGCCGGCGCGCAATTCCACCCGGAAAAGAGCCAGACGCTGGGCCTGAAGCTGATCGCCAATTTTCTGACGTGGACGCCGTGAGGCGGCCCCTAATTTCTATTTCGAGAGACTGAAGCCAGATGATCCTTTTTCCCGCCATCGACCTGAAAGACGGCCAGTGCGTGCGCCTCAAGCTCGGCGATATGGAGCAGGCGACGATCTACAATCCCGATCCCGCCGCCCAGGCGAAAGCCTTCGAGGACCAGGGCTTTACTCATCTGCATGTGGTGGATCTGAACGGCGCCTTTGCCGGCGAGAGCGTGAATGGCGCAGCCGTCGACGCTATCCTGAAGGCGACGAAAAACCCGGTGCAGCTTGGCGGCGGCATCCGCTCGCTGGAGCATATCGAAAACTGGCTGTCGAAGGGTCTTGCCCGCGTCATTCTCGGCACGGTCGCCGTGCGCGATCCGGAACTGGTGAAGGCCGCCTGCAAGGCGTTTCCCGGCAAGATCGCCGTCGGCATCGACGCGCGCGGCGGCAAGGTGGCGGTCGAGGGCTGGGCGGAAGCGTCCGAGCTTGAGGTGGTGGAGCTTGCCAAACGCTTTGAGGGCGCGGGCGTTGCCGCGATCATCTACACCGATATCGACCGTGACGGGGTGCTGACCGGCATCAACTGGGATTCAACGCTGGCGCTGGCCGCCGCCGTCAACATCCCGGTCATCGCCTCAGGCGGTCTCGCCTCGATGGACGATATCGCCCGCATGACCAGGCCCGACGCCCAGATCCTCGAAGGCGCAATCTCCGGCCGCGCACTTTATGATGGCCGGATCGATCCAGCCGAGGCGCTTGAGATGCTGAAAGGTCTGCCGTCATGACACTCAAAGCCCGCGTAATCCCCTGTCTCGACGTCAAGGACGGACGTGTCGTCAAGGGCGTGAACTTTGTCGACCTGATCGATGCCGGCGATCCGGTGGAGGCGGCGCGCGTCTATGACGCTGCGGGCGCCGACGAGCTCTGCTTTCTCGACATCACCGCCACCTCCGACAATCGCGAGACGATCTTCGACGTGGTGACCCGCACGGCCGAACACTGTTTCATGCCGCTCACCGTCGGCGGCGGGGTGCGCACGGTGGCCGACATCCGCAAGCTTCTGCTGTGTGGCGCAGACAAGGTGTCGATCAATTCGGCCGCGGTGAAGAACCCGGATTTCGTCGCCGAAGCGGCCGACAAGTTCGGCAATCAGTGCATTGTGGTGGCGATCGACGCCAAGCGGCGGACCGAAGTCCCGAAGGAGGGCGAAAGCGCCTGGGAAATCTATACCCATGGCGGACGCCAGCCGACAGGGATCGATGCCGTGGCGTTTGCGAAAAAGGTTGTCGCGCGCGGCGCGGGCGAAATCCTGCTGACCTCGATGGACCGTGACGGCACCAAGGCCGGTTTTGATCTGGAGCTAACGCGCGCGATCGCCGATGCGGTTTCCGTTCCGGTCATCGCCTCCGGCGGCGTTGGCAATCTCGACCATATGGTCGAGGGCATTCGCGAGGGCCACGCGACGGCCGTGCTCGCCGCCTCGATCTTCCACTTTGGTACCTATTCCATCGGCGAGGCAAAACAGTATATGGCTGATCACGGCATCGCCATGCGTCTCGACTGAGACGGGGAGGAACGATATGTCCGAATTCACACTCGCCGATCTCGAGGCGATCGTCGCCGAGCGCGCCAAGGCTTCTCCGGAAGAAAGCTGGACGGCCAAGCTCGTTTCCAAGGGCCAGCGCAAGGCGGCCAAGAAGCTTGGCGAGGAAGCCGTCGAAACCGTGATCGCGGCCATCGCCGAGGACCGGGAGAACCTGAAGAGCGAGACCGCCGACCTGCTCTACCATCTGCTCGTGGTGCTGAAGATCGCCGATATTCCGCTCACCGAAGTCATGGACGAACTGGCAAGGCGTACCGGCCAGTCGGGCCTTGCCGAAAAGGCGGGGCGCGCGCCTTCATGATCCGCGAGTTCGAGGACACGTTTCTGCAGGACAATGCCGGCGAGGACCTGACCGACCCGGTCTCGCCCTACCGTTTCTTCTCGGCGGAAGAATGGTCGCGCTTTCGCGCCGACACGCCGCTGACGCTGACGGCGGAAGAAGTGCGCAAGCTGCGTTCGCTCAACGACCCGATCGAGCTTGAGGAAGTGCGCCGCATCTATCTCTCGTTGTCGCGGCTGCTCTCCACCCATGTGGAAAGCTCGCAGATGCTGTTTCGCCAGCGCAGCCGTTTCCTGAGCTTCGGCGAGCAGGACAGCAAGACGCCATTCATCATCGGCGTTGCCGGGCCGGTCGCCGTCGGAAAATCCACCACCGCGCGCCTCCTGAAGCAATTACTTGCCCGCTGGCCTTCCAGTCCCAAGGTCGATCTCGTCACATCCGACGGCTTCCTGTTTCCCAATGCGGTTCTGGAAATGGAAGGGCTGATGCGCCGCAAGGGCTTTCCCGAGAGCTTCGACACGGCGGCGATCCTCAGGTTTCTCTCCGCCATAAAGGCCGGCATGCCGAATGTGAAGGCGCCGCTTTATTCGCACCTGAGCTATGACGTGATGCCGGACGCCTACGTGACCGTCGACCGGCCGGATATCCTGATCTTCGAGGGGATCAACGTGCTGCAGGCGCGCAGCCTGCCCGCCGGCGGGCGCATGGTGCCGATGGTGTCCGATTTCTTCGACTTCTCGATCTATATCGACGCCGATGTCTCGCTGATCCACCACTGGTATATCGAGCGCTTCAAGAAGCTGCGCAACACTGCTTTCCGGGATCCCGCCTCCTATTTCCACCGCTACGCCCTGCTTTCGGAAAAGGACGCGCTGTCGACGGCGGAAGACCTCTGGAACAATATCAATCTCAGAAACCTCGAGGACAACATCATCCCCACACGCCCCCGCGCCGATCTGATTCTCCGCAAGGGCCGGGATCACCTTGTGGAAACGGTGGCGCTGAGGAAGCTGTGAGGCGGGTTGCGCCCGATCGAGTTGGGGGCGTCTTCGATGTCAGCGGCGGTCTACCCTATTGAATCTAGGCATGGTGCCTTCCGCAGCGCCGCGTCGCCTTGACAGTGAACTGCGTCCGCCCGTTGTTCTTCCCCTCCTGCGGTCACCTCGGGTCAAGCCCGAGGATGACGCTGCAGAGGCGGAGAGCCTACCCGCCGCAGCGTCAGGTTGATCCGCCCGCCATGCTTCAGCAGTGTCGAGGTGCCCGGATAGGTCCGGGTCACGCCGTGATAGGCAAGCCGGCTCTTGCCGGAAAGCAGCACGATGTCGCCGCTTGCAAGTTTCAGCGATTGGGCCTTGTCCTTGCGGTCCGTGCCGCCGACGCGGAAGAGACAGGTGTCGCCGAGCGAGACGGAAAGCACGGGGGCTGAGAAATCGGCCTCGTCGCTGTCCTGATGCATGCCCATCTTCGCTGTGTCATCGTAGAAATTGATCAGGCAGGCTTCCGGCGGCTCGGCATAATCCGCAAGGTCGCGCCAGAGGGCTATAAGCCGTTCGGGCATTTGCGGCCACGGCCTGCCGGTGACGGGGTGGGTCGCCTGATAGCGATAGCCGCCCTGCTTGTCTGTAACCCAGCCGAGCGGGCCGCAATTGGTCATCCGCACGGACATCGCTTTCCCCGTGCGCGGCATGGTCGGCACATAGAGCGGAGCTTGCGTCACCACGGCGCGGATGTCTTCGACAAGGGCCTCCTGCGCTGCGCGGTCGAGATAGTCCGGCAGATAGCGAAATCCTTCGGGCAAAACCGGCTTGTCGACGCTCATGGTTTACTCGTCCGGCGCGGGCTTGCCGCGCGCCTTCTTGATTTCCGAGCGGCCGGCCTTGGCCTTCAGGCGGCGCTCGATCGAACCGCGCGTCGGCTTGGTCTTGCGCCGGCGCGGCGGCGGCGGCGCGGCGGCGGCGAGGATCAGTTCCCTCAGCTTCTCGCGCGCCTCCTCGCGGTTACGCTCCTGGCTTCGGTGGGCATTGGCCTCGATCAGCAGAACGCCCTCCTTGGAGACCTTGCGGCCGCCAAGGCGCATCGCATTGCGCTTCACGCGTTCGGGAAGGGAGGGCGAGGCTGCAACGGGAAAGAACAGCTGCACGGCGGTTGCCACCTTGTTGACGTTCTGCCCGCCGGGCCCGCCGGAAAGCACGAACTGCTCGGTCAGCTCCCAGCCGAAAATGGTGATCCGGTCATTGATGATGAGATCGCGTGATGCCATGGCCCGCGTTATCCCACGCAGTCGTCCGGTCTTCAAGGCCGCAATCGCCGGTGAAACGGCTTCTGCTTGACGCGGACGGCAATGCGGCCTATTGAGCGGCGACGGCAAGGGACGCCGGCCGCCCGCGGTTTTTTGAAACCTTGGTGAAGTTCCCCTTGAACCGATGAGCGATGTGTTGAAAACCTTGCGCATTCGCGGTTCCGGCAATGCGGGCACCGAACCACCAGACAGGCGAATGCGAAGGAAAGACTTCGCCATGTCCACCATTATACCGCTGCCATCGCTTGAGAGCCTCAAGGATCAGGCAAAACGCCTGCGCGCCCATCTCGGGCGGGAGGGCGAACCGATCACCCATTCCCGCGCGCTTGAACTGATCGCCGTCCAACACGGCTTCCGCGACTGGAACACGCTTCATGCCAGGATCGGCAATCGCCCGCCGCTCAACCCGTGGGTGCTCGGGTCTCGCGCTTCGGGAACCTATCTCGGGCATCCCTTCGAAGCCGAGATCCTTTCCGTCAGCGCCTTCGCCGGCAAGCCCGGGCACTACCGGCTGACGCTGAAATTCGACGAGGCGGTCGATGTCGTCACGTTTGACAGTTTCTCGGCCTTCCGGCGGCGCATCAACTGCACGGTCGACGAAACCGGCCGGTCGCCGGCGAGAACGTCGGACGGCAGGTCGCATGTGGAACTCGCCTGGTAGGCTCTTCGACGACCTGCGAAAGAAGAAATGCCCGGCGCCTGACGGCGACCGGGCATTTCCCACGCTCCTCCTGCGTATACTTCAGGCGGCGGCCAGCATTCCCGGCGCAGCGGCTTTCACGTTGGCATCCACATGATCCTCGAATTTGGCGAAATTGGCGACGAACATGTCGACAAGTTTCGCCGCCTGCGCGTCATAGGCGGCCGGATCGGCCCAGGTGCCGCGCGGATTGAGGATCGCCGCATCGACGCCGGGAACGGCGACCGGCACCTCGAAGCCGAAATTCGGGTCGATGCGGAATTCGGCATCGGCGAGCCGGCCGGCAAGCGCCTCGGCCAGCATCGCCCTTGTCTGGCGGATCGGCATGCGCGAGCCCGCGCCATAGGCGCCGCCGGTCCAGCCGGTATTGACCAGCCAGCACTGCACGCCGTGCCTTGCGATCAGCGATTTCAGCAGGTTGCCGTACTCGGTCGGATGGCGCGGCATGAAGGGGGCGCCGAAACAGGTTGAGAACGTCGCCTCGGGCTCGGTCACGCCCTTTTCCGTGCCGGCCACCTTGGCGGTGTAGCCGGACAGGAAGTGATACATCGCCTGGTCTGGCGTCAGCCTGGCGATCGGCGGCAGCACGCCGAAGGCGTCGGCCGTCAGCATGATGATCGTCTTCGGATGCGGCGCGAGGCCGGTGCGCGAGGCGTTGGGGATATAGTCCAGCGGATAGGCGCAGCGGGTGTTTTCGGTCAGCGATCCGTCATCGAAATCGGGCTTGCGGTCGGGTCCGAGCACGACATTTTCCAGAACCGTGCCGAACCGTTTCGTGGTGGCGTGGATCTCCGGTTCGGCTTCCGCCGAGAGCCGGATGGTCTTGGCGTAGCAGCCGCCCTCGAAATTGAACAGGCCGTTTTCGCCCCAGCCATGCTCGTCATCGCCGATCAGCGTGCGCGACGGATCGGCCGAAAGCGTGGTCTTGCCGGTGCCCGAAAGACCGAAGAACACGGCCGCGTCGCCTGCATCGCCGACATTGGCGGAGCAGTGCATCGGCATCACGCCGCGCGCCGGCAGGAGGTAGTTGAGGGCGGTGAACACCGACTTCTTCATTTCACCCGCATAGGATGTACCGCCGATCAGCACCAGGCCGTTTTCCAGGTCGCAGGCGATCACCGTTTCGGTGCGGCAGTCGTAGCGCTTCGGATCGGCGACGAAGGAGGGAAGGTTGATGATGGTCAGCTTCGCCTCGAAGTCCTCCAGCGCGCTGCGCTCCGGGCGGATCAGGAGATTGCGGATGAACTGGGCATGCCAGGCATATTCGGTGATGACGCGCGTCGGCAGGCGGTTTTCGGCATCCGCGCCGCCGATCAGGTCCTGCACGAACAGGTCCTTGCCCGCGGCATGGGCCAGCATGTCGGCCTTGAGCAGCGCAAAATGCTCCGGCGACATCGCCTTGTTGTTGTCCCACCAGATCTGGTCTTTCGTCTTGTCGTCGCAGACGACGAACTTGTCCTTGGCGGAGCGGCCGGTGTGCTGACCCGTCAGCGCCCTGAGCGCGCCGTCCGCCGTCAGAACCGCTTCGCTGCGGCGCAGCGCCTCCTCGCAGAGTTCCGACGGCATCAGATTGTAGTAAACGCCGGCAAGGTCCTTCAGGCCTGCCGCCTCAACCAGAAAACGGCGATTGTAGATTCCATGCTCCACCATGCGAAATGCCTCTCTAAACGAAATCTAATTTTTTAAAAACATATTAAATTCGTTCGTATCAGACAACAGGGAATCTGACAAAATATAACAATATCATGCATTTAATCGATTAAAGAAAATTCCCGAAATGAACAATTTCAGGATTATGAAGGATTCTCAGGCTGTTAACCGGCTGCAACCGGAAATCTGCAAATTCGATTTGATGGGATTGATCGCCCGTTTTGGTTGGTCCTGCCACAATTTGTTCCAGTTTTTTTCCAACAAATGCTAGAAATGACGAGACGGCGGACAATCTCGCCGTCCAAGGACCATAAGACTGCAGTCAGGGAGCCCCAAAATGCAGACGATCGCGCTCGTGGATGACGACCGGAACATTCTGACCTCGGTGTCGATTGCGCTGGAATCCGAAGGCTATCGCGTCGATACCTATACCGACGGCGCCACGGCGCTGACCGGGCTGCAGGCCAATCCGCCGCAGCTTGCGATCTTCGACATCAAGATGCCGCGCATGGACGGGATGGAGCTTCTGCGGCGCCTGCGGCAGAAATCGGATATCCCGGTGATCTTCCTGACCTCGAAGGATGAGGAGATCGACGAGCTTTTCGGCCTGAAGATGGGCGCCGACGACTTCATCACCAAGCCCTTCTCCCAGCGACTTCTGGTGGAGCGCGTGCGCGCCGTCCTGCGCCGCGTCGCCGCCCGCGAGGCCGCCATTGCCGGTGTCGGCGCCAAGCCGGGCGAGGGCGAGACCAACCGTCCGCTGGAGCGCGGACCGCTGGTGATGGACCGCGAGCGCCATACGTGTACCTGGAAGGGCGACCCGGTGACGCTGACGGTCACCGAATTCCTGATCCTGCACTCGCTTGCCCAGCGCCCCGGCGTGGTCAAGAGCCGCGACGCGCTGATGGATGCGGCCTATGACGATCAGGTCTATGTCGATGACCGCACGATCGACAGCCACATCAAGCGCCTGCGCAAGAAATTCAAGCTGGTTGACACCGATTTCGATATGATCGAAACCCTCTACGGCGTCGGCTATCGCTTCCGCGAGGCCGCCTGAAGGCAGGCGGCGTCAGCCGGAAGCCTTCAGGCGCGCGTGACCACACAAAGACCGCAATCGCGGGCTTGATAGCGGCTCAGGCAGCCAATGCGGGCAGGGCGAAGATTGACGAGCGACACGGCCAGAGACAAAGCCCCGGGCGGCGGTGCAGGCGGCCTTGCCGGCAGAAAAAGGGGCCGGCGCTGGCGCAAGCCCTTTGCGGCGATGCGCTGGGTGCTGGCGTCCACCGTTTTCTCCAGCCTCAACTGGCGCATCCTGTTCTTCAACCTTCTGGCGCTGTTCTTCCTTGTCGGCGGCATCCTCTATCTCAACCAGTTCCGCGAGGGGCTGATCGACGCGCGCGTTGAAAGCCTTCTGACCCAGGGCGAGATCATCGCCGGCGCGATCGCCTCTTCCGCCTCGGTCGAGACCGACACGATGACCATCGACCCGCAGGAGCTTCTGGAACTGCAGGCCGGCGAGAGCGCAAGGCCGACCTCCAGCGACGAGGACCTGCGCTTCCCCCTCAATCCGGAAAAGGTCGCGCCGATCCTGAGGCGGCTGATCTCGCCGACGCGCACGCGTGCGCGCATCTATGATCCGGATGCCAATCTGATCCTCGATTCGCGTTTTTTGTATTCGCGCGGCCAGGTGTTGCGCTACGACCTGCCGGACACCGAGAAATCGGCGGCGGAAAGCGTCTCGGACAAGCTCGGAAGCCTGATGAACCGCTTCCTGCAGCCGGGCAACCTGCCGCGCTATGAGGAAGCGCCCGGCGGCGACGGCTCGATCTACCCGGAAGTGACGAAGGCGCTCGACGCCCAGCGTTCGGCCGTGGTCCGGGTCACCGACAAGGGCGGGCTGATCGTCTCCGTCGCCGTGCCGATCCAGCGTTTCCGCGCCGTGCTCGGCGTGCTGCTTCTGTCCACCCAGGCCGGCGACATCGACAAGATCGTCCATGCCGAGCGGATCGCGATCATCCGCGTCTTCGCGGTGACCGCGCTTGTCACCATGATCCTGTCCTTCATGCTGTCTTCGACGATCGCAAGTCCGCTGCGCCGGCTTTCCGAGGCGGCCGTCAGGGTGCGTCGCGGCGGCCCGCGCGAGCGCGAGGAAATACCGGATTTCTCGGCCCGTCAGGACGAGATCGGCCATCTGTCGACAACGCTTCGGGAAATGACGACGGCGCTCTATGACCGCATCGACGCGATCGACAGTTTCGCCGCCGATGTCGCCCACGAGCTGAAGAACCCGCTCACCTCGCTTCGAAGCGCGGTGGAAACCCTGCCGCTCGCCAAGACGGAAGAATCGAAGGCCCGCCTGACCGAGATCATCCAGCACGATGTCCGCCGCCTCGACCGGCTGATCAGCGACATTTCGGATGCGTCGCGGCTGGACGCGGAGCTCGCCCGCGAGGATGCCAAGCGGTTTGACGCCGAGGCGCTCCTGAAGGACCTGATCACGATTTCGCGCGAGACCGGCAAGCGCAACCGCAGCGTCGAGATCGGTTTCTCCGCCCATCCCGGCAATCACGGCAAGGGCGCCTTCGAGGCCTTCGGCCATGATCTGAGGATCGGCCAGATCGTCACCAATCTGATCGAGAATGCCCGCTCCTTCGTGCCGGAAAAGGGCGGACGCATCGACGTGGCGCTGACCCGCACGCGCAGCCAGATCGTCATCACCGTCGATGACAACGGTCCGGGTATCAGGCCGGATGCGCTGGAGCGCATCTTCGAGCGGTTCTATACCGACAGGCCCGATGGCGAGGCTTTCGGCCAGAATTCCGGGCTCGGCCTTTCCATTTCCCGCCAGATCGCCGAGGCCCACGGCGGCACGCTGACCGCCGAGAATGTTTCCGATCCGGAGACCGGCGAGGTCAAGGGCGCCCGCTTTACCCTCAAGCTGCCGGCCGCCACCGGCAAGGCGCAATGACGGAGCGCGGCGGCACCAATCTTCACGCGAGCGCGATCGTGCTTGGTTCGACCGGCATTCTGATCAGCGGACCTTCGGGCGCGGGCAAGAGCGAGCTTGCCCTAGCCCTTCTCCACGGCGCCCGGCTCAACGGGCTTCATGCGGCGCTGGTGGCCGACGATCAGGTGCTGATTTCGTGCGTTGCCGGCCGGGTGATCGCCGGTGCTCCGGCCGCAATTGCCGGGCTTATCGAGATTCGCGGATCCGGGCTGGCCAAAATCCCTCATCTCGAGAGCGCGGTGATGGATTTCGCCCTCATGCCGGTGCCCTCCGACGCGGCCGAGCGCATGCCGCCGTCCGACAGCAGGCTTCAGCTCGAAGAGGGGGGCGATCTGCCGGCGCTTTTCCTGCGCTGGCCCGCTCCGGACCCTTTCTCGAAGCTTGCGGCGCTCAGCCCCGGGCTTGACACCGGCCGTCCGGCTCTTCCCGCGCGCGCCGACGCGGAAGGGTGAAGCGTCGTCCGTCGGCCTCGACATGCACCCGGCCTGCATCGGCAGGCACGGCTCGCCTGTTTTCATATGGTATTTTCGCCCTTTTGGCTTGCACTTCGCGCCGGCTTCGACAAGATGCGGGGCGAAAGGCCGCGGGCGGACGCAGGCGGTTGCTGTTTTAAGGAGTGGCGCGAAGATGATCGGACTGGTGCTTGTGACCCATGGTGGCCTTGCGGAGGAATTCCGGCTGGCGGTCGAGCACGTCGTCGGGCCGCAGGACGCCATCGAAACGGTTTCGATCGGCCCCGAGGACGACATGGATCGCCGCCGCGACGACATTCTCGCCGCCGTCGGCAAGGTCGACAGCGGCAACGGCGTCATCATCCTGACGGACATGTTCGGCGGCACGCCGTCCAACCTCGCCATTTCGGTCATGAACAACGGCACGGTCGAGGTGATCGCCGGCGTCAACCTGCCGATGCTGATCAAGCTCGTGGCCGTACGCGCCGACAATGACATGGCGAAGGCGCTTGCAGAGGCCGAGGATGCGGGCCGGCGCTACATCAATGTCGCAAGCCGCGTCCTCAGCGGGAAATAGAAGGCCCGATGGAAGACCCGGTCTCGCGTGAACTCACCATCGTCAATCGCAGGGGGCTCCACGCCCGCGCCTCGGCCAAATTCGTCCAGACGGTGGAGAAGCTCAATGCCTCCGTCAGCGTCGCAAAGGACGGGATGACCGTCGGCGGCACCTCGATCATGGGGCTGATGATGCTGGCGGCAGGAATCAACAGCACGATCATCGTTTCGGCTGCCGGTCCCGAGGCGGAAGCGGCCCTCGACGCCATCGAGGCGCTTGTCGCCGACCGCTTCGGCGAGGAAAGCTGAAAGCCGTCGCAGTGGCCGCGCCCGGTCAGTTCTCGGGAAACCAGCTCGTGTCGATGGAGGCATGCCGGTCAATGAAATCGCAAAGACCGATCAGCTTGTCCTCATCCAGCACCTCGACCGAGCCGTTCTCCCGCCGGATCAGGCCGTCCTTTTGCAGGGCCGTGAACGAGCGGCTGACATAGACATTGGTCAGCCCCAGGACATCCGAGATTTCCGTCTGGTTGAGCGGAAGCCGTATGACGGTCGACATCGGCTTGTTGGCGATCCTGAGGCGCGCCATCAGGTCGAGCAGGAAATAGGCGATGCGTTCGCGCGCGCTCATGCGGCCGATGGCCTGCAGAAAATCCGACATGATCACCTGATTGCGCACGGCAAGCGCAAACAGCAGCGCCGCAAGCTGCGGCGCGTTCGAGAACACCTGGTCGAGATCCTTCTTCGGAAAGGGGCAGAGACGCACATCCTCGGCCGCCTTCAGCACCGTGGTCCGTTCTTTGAAGGCAATGTCGGGAAAACCGATAATGTCGCCGGGATGGTGGATCTCGACGATCTGGCGCCGTCCGTCCTTCATGTCGGCATAGCTGTAGAGCCAGCCTTGCCTGACCACGTAAAGATTTGCGTTGCTGTCGCCCTCCGCATGGATTTCGGCGCCCTTGGCATAGTCACGCTCCTCGCGCTCCAGGCATGCGATACTGTCCAGCGAGCGCTGGCTGAGCGGCACATAATGCGACAGTTTCTGTACCAGACAGCTGTTCTGGCTCATTTCCCCCAACCTCCGGCGTGGTTCATAAGGCCCCTTCAAATACGTTCAGGAACTGGGAGAAAATGGCGTGCCCGGTGCTTCGCCGCAACGAAAAAGTAAACGAAAGCACGCTTTCAGCGACTTTATTTCGCAAAATCTTCTGATTTCAAACCAGTTTAATGCAGGCTCGGGCGCAAGGGTTCAGTAAGGGGCTCAACACGAGGAGAACCTGAATGTCCGAAGCCCGCCTCACGCGGCGGAAGGGGGCACGCTAAGTGTCCTCCGCCATAGCCATTATCGACCCGTTCTGCCTGACGCCCGCAACGATCACCGCCTCCACCAACGACCGTGTCGGAGGCACCGAGGCCGTCGTTCTCAAGGTGGCGCGCGCTCTCTGTGACGATTTCCGCTTCCATTTTTACCAGAACGGGCGGCTCGACATGGACCGCGACGACTGCGGGCTTTACCGCCCGCTCGATGCCGTCAGCGCCGCAAATCTTGCCGGCGTCACCGGCATCATCGTCATCAATTCCTGGAAGGCGGCGCTGAAGGCGCGCCGTCTCAATCCCGGCTGCCTGATCTTCCTGTGGTCGCACACACATCCCGGCCGGCACAACCGGCGCATGGGCGAGGCGCTGGCCGAGGCGCAGATCGAGATCGTTTGCAGGTCGCAGGCCCACGCCGCGCATGTGACGCAGTTCCTCGCGCCCGAAAACCGGCGTCTGCCGAAGATCGGCTGGATTCATTCGCCGGTCGATGACGATCTGGTCGCCGACGACACCCCGCGCGATCGCGACCGGCTGTTCTTCCCCGGCATGCCGCTCAAGGGCATTTCCGAGGTTCTTGCGAAATTTGCCGAAATCAGAAAGAGCAGGCCGGAACTGAGACTCGACATCGCCGAGCCGGGCAGCCTGGCCTGGCCGGAGGAAGGCGGCCTTGAGGGTGTCAATTTCCTCGGCCGGCTTTCCCGCGCCGCGCTGATTGCCCGCATGCGCCGCTCGCTCTGCGTCTTTTATCCGCAGACCCGCAACGACGACGCGTCCGGCCTGCTGCTGGCCGAGGCCAATGCCGTCGGCACGCCCGTCATCGTCCAGCGCGGTCTCGGCGCCAATGAGGAGATCGTCGGCACATTCGGGCAGGTCTTCGACACCGATGACCTGAAGGCGCTCGGCGAGCGCATCGACATGTGGCGTCTCGCGCCCCCCATGGTCAATGTTCGTCCGGCGCTGCGGATGAGGGCGGTTGCCGGTGAATGGCGGGAGAAGCTCGGCGCCAGGCAAGAGGGGAAGCCTCATCCGCCGGGCGTTGTTCCGCCGGGCCTTGCCGCCACGGCCGCCGCCGCCCCCGAAAAATAGCCGGACGTCCTGCGCGGCGCGCCCGGCGTCCCCGCTCAGCCCATATGGCGCAGATCCTCCGGCAGAAGCGCGGATGGCATGCTCTGGTAGCAGACCGGGCGGAGGAAACGCCGGATCGCCAGCGTGCCGACGGAGGTGGCGCCGAAATTGGTCGATGCCGGGTAGGGGCCGCCATGCACCATGGCGTCGGCAACGGCAACGCCGGTGGCGAAGCCGTTGGCGAGCAATCGGCCCGCCTTGCGCTCCAGGAGCGGCACAAGGCTCTGCGCAAACTCGACATCGTCATTATCCATGTGCAGGGTACAGGTCAGCTGGCCTTCAAGCCGTTCAGCGATGGCGCGCATCTCCTGGGCATTGGCCGCCATCACCACGATGCCGAGCGGGCCGAAGACCTCATGGGCAAGCTTCGGATTGGCGAGGAAGTCCCGGCCTGCGACGGTAAAGAGCGCCGGCGCGCCCTCGCGCCCGTCGCAATCGCCCTTCACCAGCGTTTCGACGCCGTCAACGCCTTCGATTTCCGCTCGCCCGCGCCGGAAGGCCTCGGCGATCCCCTCCGTCAACATCACCGTCGGGCCGACTTCGCCAAGCGCCTTGGCCGCCGCCTCGGCGAAGCGATCGGATTCAGGGCCGGCAAGCGTGATGACGATGCCGGGACTGGTGCAGAACTGGCCGACGCCCATGGTGAGCGACCCTGCCCAGCCCTGCGCGATCTCCTCGCCGCGATTGGCGAGCGCGTCGGGCATGAGGAAGTTCGGATTGACCGAACCCAGTTCGCCGAAGAAGGGAATGGGCTCGTCGCGCCGCGCGCAAAGGTCAAACAGCGCCTTGCCGCCGGCAAGCGAGCCGGTAAAGCCGACGGCCCGGATCAGCGGATGGGTGACGAGCGCGCCGCCGGCCTCATGCGAGGCGCCCTGCAGCAGCGAGAAAACGCCCGGATGAATGCCGCTTTTTTCGGCCGCCGCCGCAATCGCCTCGGCGACGATCTCGCCGGTGCCGGGATGGGCCGGGTGGCCCTTGACCACGACCGGGCAGCCGGCGGCGAGCGCCGATGCCGTATCGCCGCCGGCGGTCGAAAAGGCGAGCGGGAAATTGGAGGCGCCGAAGACGGCAACGGGCCCGATCGGCCTTTGCACCATCTTCAGATCCGGGCTCGGCGGCGTGGCGTCGGGATTGGCCGGATCATGGCGGCGGTCGAGATAGTCGCCATTCAGGATATGGCGGGCGAAGAGGCGCAGCTGACCGGTGGTGCGCCCGCGCTCTCCCTCCAGGCGCGCGGCCGGCAGACCCGTCTCGGCCGAGGCGATCTCGGTGATGTCGCCGGCGCGTTTCTCGATCTCGTCCGCAATCTTGTTCAAAAACGCCGCGCGGTCCCTGCGCGTGGAATAGCCGTAGGTCCAGAAGGCCGCCTCGGCGGATTTGACCGCCTGGTCGATCAGCTTGTCATTTCCCTCGCAGAAGGCGTGGGGCTCGCCGCTGACGGGCTTTGAGAGAAAGGTGATATCGGTTCCGATCCATTCGCCTCCGACCAGATGCCTGCCATGCGGTTTGAAACTCATCGTCATTCTCCTCGGGCTTTGCGATTTCTTGCGTTTTGTCTTGTGGTTTAAAGAAGGTCGCGCGCGGCGAGATTGGTCATCAGGGCGCGCATGCCGAAGGTCCAGGGCGCGCATTCGGTCGACAGGCGCACGGTGTTTTCAAGCCGTCCGAGCCCTTTCGCAGAGATCGTCACGCGGTCGCCCGGCTTGTGGGTGAAGCCCTCGCCGGGGACATCCCGGTCCTTGGTGGGCGCGAACAGCGTGCCGAGATAGAGCATGAAGCCGTCAGGATACTGATGATGCCGGCCGATGGTCTGGGCGACCAGCGCTTCCGGGTCTCGGCTGATTTCCGACATCGAGGAATGTCCCGTCATTTCAAATCCGTCTTCACCCTCGACCCGCAGCGCAACCTCGGCGTCGCGCACATCGTCAAGCGTGAAGCCGCTGTCAAACAGCCTGATCATCGGGCCGATCGCGGCGGAGGCGTTATTGTCCTTGGCCTTGCCGAGCAGGAGCGCGGAACGGCCCTCCACATCGCGCAGATTAACGTCGTTGCCGAGGGTCGCGCCGACGATCCTGCCGGCAGAGGATACGGCGAGAACCACTTCGGGCTCAGGATTGTTCCATTTCGAGATCGGATGGAGGCCGACCTCGGCGCCAGGACCGACGGCTGAAAGCGCCTGCGCCTTGGAAAACACCTCCGCGTCCGGGCCGATGCCGACTTCCAGATACTGGCTCCACAGGCCCTCGCGGATCAGCGCTTCCTTGGCCGTGGCCGCGGCCTCCGATCCCGCCTCGATATTCTTCAGGCTGGCGCCGATCGCCGCGCCGATTCGCGCGCGGATCGCCTCCGCCTTTTTGGGATCGCCCGCCGCCTTCTCCTCGATCACCCGTTCGACCATGGAGCGGGCGAAGGTGACGCCGCAGGCCTTGATTGGCTGCAGATCGCAAGGGCAGAGAAAATGGATGCGGCTCTCGTCGCCCGGCTTTGCGGCGGCGATTTCCTCCAGCGTGCCGAGCCGGAAGCCCGGGGCCTCGCTGACATAAAAGGCCGGATCGTCCATCTCGCAGATATCGCGTGACAGCGGGGCGATCGCGGCGGTGATATCGTAAACCGCGCCGCCGCGCAGCGTTACCACAGCCGGGCCGTTCGCCTCGGGCAGGAAAACGCGTCCGAGCCAGGTGCCGTTGAAGTCGTCGATGATCGTCATAGCGAAATGTCCTCATGCGCGGCGCGTCTTGCACCGCCTCCCGTGCCGGCGCGACGCTCTGCCAGGGACGAACGCCGGGCACGCATCGCCCGCAGCATGGGCGCCGACCATCTACACTTAGGCCAACCGGCGCCGGGTTTAAAGCGCAGAACGGAATTTGGAAGGGTTTCGCTGTGGCAGGCCGTCAGTTGATCGATTTTGCCAGCCGTTTCAACCACGGCATGGCTGTCAGCATCAGAAGCAGGATCGAGATCGCGATCATTGCGGCCGAGCCGGGGTGCTCAAGGAAGGTCATGGGATCGCCGCGCGAGAGCAGCATGGCCCGGCGCAGATATTCCTCCATCATCGGCCCCAGAATAAAGCCGATCAGCAGCGGCGCGGGCTCGTAGCGATAGAGCCGCAGCACATAGCCGAGCACGCCGAAGCCGAGCATGGCCCAGACATCGAAGAGCGAATGGTCGAGGCTATAGACGCCGATCGAGATCAGCACGACGATGGTGGGATAGAGGAAATAATGCGGGACTCGCAGGAGCCGGACCCAGATGCCGATCAGCGGAATGTTGAGCACCAGAAGGAAGAGATTGCCGAAGAGGAAGGAGACGATCAGGCCCCAGAACAGCTGGGGATGATCGGAAATCAGGCGCGGCCCGGGGGTCACGCCGTGGATCATCAGCGCGCCGATCATCAGCGCCATCGTCGTGGAGCCCGGAATGCCGAGCGTCAGCGTCGGGATGAAGGCGGTCTGGGCGGCGGCATTGTTTGCCGATTCCGGCACGACCACGCCCTCGATCGCGCCCTTGCCGAAATTGGCGCGGTTGGGCGAGACGCGCTTTTCCACCGCATAGCCGATCGAGGAGGCGACCGTCTGGCCGGTTCCAGGCAATGTGCCGAAAAAGCTGCCGATCAGGCTGCCGCGAATGGCGGGCCCGAGCGAGCGCAGCCATTCGCCGCGCTTGGGCAGGAAGCGCTGCCAGGAGACTTTTTCCGTGGCATAGGAGGCGGATGCGCCGCGTGCCGAATACATCGCCTCCGACACGCCGAAGAGGCCCATGGCGACGACGACGAGATTGATGCCGTCGCGCAGGTCCTGGACGCCGCCGGTAAAGCGGGTGGCGCCGCTGTTGACGTCAACGCCGATCGTGCCGAGCAGCACGCCGAGCGTCACCATCATCACGCCGCGCAACGTGCCGGAGCTCGAGACCACGGAGGCCGCGACAAGGCCGAGCAGCATCACCGCGAAATAATCCGCCGGTTCCAGCAACAGCGCAAAATCGGCAAGCACTGGGGCAAGCGCGGCGATCACCAGAATGCCGAACACGCCGCCGAAAAAGGAGGCGAGCGCGGTCATCAGGAGCGCCACGCCGGCGCGGCCCTCGCGCGCCATCGGATAGCCGTCGAGGCAGGTGATCGAGGAGGAGGGCGTTCCCGGGATATTGAGCAGGATGGAGGCGATCGAGCCGCCATATTCCGCGCCGTAATAAACGCCAGCCAGCATCACCAGCGCGGTTTCGGGCGGCAGGTAGAAGGAGACCGGCAGCAGCATGGCGACGGCCGCGAGCGGCCCGAGACCCGGCAGAACGCCGATGAAGGTGCCGAGAAAACAATAGAGAAGGTTGGAGGCCGTGGTGGCGGTGGCAAAGCCGAGGGCGAGATTGTCGAGCATGGGTCAGACCCCCCGGAAGGCTTCGAGCGGCAGTCGGAGGCCGACGATGAAGACAAGCCAGACGCCGAGGACGGCGCCGATGACGAGACCGGCGCGCCGCAGCGGCGAGAGCGCGCCTACGGCATAGCTTGCGATCAGCACGCAGACGCCCGCGCCCGGCAGAACGCCGAAACGCGGCGTCACCAGCGCGAAGCCGGCGACGGCGAGCGCAATCGGCACCACCGTGCGCCAGTCGATCTTCAGATGTTCGGCGCCGGCTTTCATGTCTTCTACAAGGGCGACGGCGGACAGGATGACGAGGATACCGCCGGCGATCAGCGGAAAGGCGCCGGGGCCCATGCGGCGCGACGTGCCGAGATCGAGGGCGGTGACGGCGCCGATGACGAAGACGAGCGCGATTGCGCCGATCAGAAGCGTGCCCGCCTGCGCCGAAAGCTTTCTCAGCATTGTCCCGTCTCCGATTCCGGTTCGAATTCCGCGCCCTCATAGGTCTCGCGGACGATGATCTGGCCCTTGCGGATGCCTTCGGCGGCGGCCGCGACCCGTTGCGCAATGGTTTCGGGCACATCGGCCGCGAGCGCCAGCGAAGCATAGTCGCCCTCCGGGAGGCCAAGAGTGACCGGTTCCCGCGGCAGGCGTCCCGCCGCGACATCGGTAATGGCGCGCTCGACTCCGAGATCGATGCGCGCCAGCGCAGAGGCGACAAACACATCCGGCGCGAGCGCCGTCCAGTCGAGCGCATTGCCGATCTGTCGGCAGCCGGCTGCCCGGCAGGCATCGATCGCGCCCTGTCTCGCGCCGTTCAGCATGGTGAAGATGATATCCGCCCCGGCCCTGATCTCGGCATCGGCCCAGCGCCGGGTAATCGCATTGTCATCCTGCGAGCCGCAGAAGGCCGTCAGCACCGTGACGCCGGGATCGGTCTCCCTCACCCCTTGCACGAAGGCGGCGCGGCCCTTCATGCCCGGGCGAACGCGGTGGCCGGACAGATGGCCGACCGTTCCGGTCCTCGTCATCAGCGCTGCGAGGCAACCGGCGAGATAGGCCGAATGTTCCTGCGCGACATCATAACTTGCGAGGTTTTGCCCATGGGCGTGGCCCTGAACGATGGCGAAGGGTTTTTCGGGCCAGTCGAGCGCAAGCACTGGCATGACCCGGTCGCCCTGGCCGCCGATGAAGACCAGTCCGTCGAAATCCGGCATGATCCGGTCAAGGCTCTCGAGGATCTCGGCCGTATCATAGGCCAGCCCGTCGATGATGCTGAGCTGCGCGGTTCCGGCACGCGCTGCCTCTCGCGCGCCGGCAAGACCGCTGGCATTGAAGCCCGCATCCTCCGCCTCGCCGATGACGACGACGGCAATCTGCGGCAGAGCGGATTTTTCGGAAGCAAGCGGGCTGATGCGCATCATTCACTCGCCTGTTTGACGAGGGGCGCCCATTCTGCGACGCCGTCCGCGACATAATCGGTGAATTCATCGCTTGTCATCGTGCCGCCGACAATGCCCCAGGTCTCGAACTGGGCAATGACCTCATCGGCGGCCAGCGCGGTGGCGAGCGCGCCCTGAAGCGTCGCCACGATTTCCGGATCGACGCCGGCGGGGGCGGAAATGCCGAGCCAGTTTTCGGCAACGATATTATAGCCGAGTTCGGTAAAGGTCGGGGTGTCGGGCAGGGTGTCGAGACGCTCGGGCGCGGAGACGGCGAGCGGGATGGCCGTTCCCTCGGCAACGGCAGGCAGGTTCTGCGGCACGGCATCGAAGATCACCGGGATGACGCCGGCGCGGAAATCAAGCCGCATCGGGCCTGAGCCCTTGTAGGGGATGTGCGAGAGTTCGACGCCCGCCTCGCTCTCATAGGCAACGGCGACGACATGGCCCCAGGAGCCGACGCCGGAAGAGCCGTAATCCAGCATGCCGGGTTCGGCCTTGGCCTTTTCGACGAAGGCCGCCATGTCCGGCGTTTCAAGCCCGGGCGAGACGAACATGCCGAGATGGACGGCGCCGATATAGCCGATATGGGTGAAATCGGCGACCGGATCATAGGGCGTGTCGGGGAAGCTCGTCGGCGCGACGTTGAACGGTGTCAGGTTGGACAGCATCAGCGTGTAACCGTCGCCTGCGGCATTCTTCAGCTCGGTCGCGGCGACCGTGCCGGCAGCGCCCGGCTTGTTTTCAACGACGAATTGCTGGCCAAGCTCGGCGCCGAGCTGTTCGGAAAGCAGGCGGGCGACGAGATCGCTGGAGCCGCCGGGCGGGAAGGACACCAGGATACGAACGGGCCGCTCGGGATAGTCCGCTGCGAGGGCGGCGGGCGCGAGGGCTGCAAGGGCGGTGGCGGCGAGGATCAGGGATTTCAGCGG
>NZ_CFHTCS010000029.1:0-22052 GCF_984369615.1 Martelella sp.
GAGGGCTTCGTGTTCTTCGCGCTCAACCAGGGCGAAGTCTGCACCTGCCCGTCCCGCGCCCTGATCCAGGAAGACATTTACGAGGCCTTCATGGAGCGCGCCATCGCCCGCACCAAGGCGATCATCCAGGGCGACCCCCGCGTCGACAACACCATGATTGGCGCGCAGGCATCGAGCGAGCAGAAGGAAAAGATCCTGAGCTATTTCGACATCGGCCGCCAGGAAGGAGCGGAAGTCCTGCTGGGCGGCAAGGCGGCCGATCTCGGCGGCGAGCTTTCGGGCGGCTACTATATCGAACCGACCATCCTCAAGGGGCACAACAAGATGCGCGTGTTCCAGGAGGAAATCTTCGGGCCCGTCGTCTCCGTCACCACCTTCAAGGACGAGGCGGAAGCGCTCGAAATCGCCAATGACACGCTTTACGGGCTTGGCGCCGGCGTTTGGTCGCGCGATGCCAACACCTGCTACCGCTTCGGCCGCCACATTCAGGCCGGACGCGTCTGGGTCAACAATTACCATGCCTATCCGGCGCATGCGGCCTTCGGCGGCTACAAGCAGTCGGGCATCGGGCGCGAGACCCACAAGATGATGCTCGACCACTACCAGCAGACCAAGAACCTGCTGGTCAGCTACTCGACCGAAAAGGTCGGCTTCTTCTGAGGCCAGGGGAATCCTCCCAGGTGGCGGGCGGAGCTTCGGCTTCGCCCGTTCGCTTTCGTTTCAACAAGGAGACGGATATGGAAAAGCCGGACATCCACTGCGTCACCGATGCCGACCTGCCTGCCGGCGCCGAAAAGGGCAGCCGCGTCACCGCCACGCTTGCGGCGCGCGCGCTGATCCGCGAAATCCAGGCCGAGTACGGCGAGATCATGTTCCACCAGTCCGGGGGCTGTTGCGACGGCTCATCGCCGATGTGCTACCCGAAAGCCGAATTCCATCTCGGCAGCGGCGATGTTCTGCTTGGCGAAGTGGAAGGAGCGGAAGTCTGGGTATCCGGCCCGCAGTTTCAGGCCTGGAAACATACCCAGCTCATCCTCGACGTCGTCCCCGGCCGCGGCGGCATGTTCAGCCTCGACAACGGTCGCGAGAAACGGTTTCTGACCCGGTCCCGCGTTCTGAGCGATGAGGAACGGTTTGCGCTGGGAGAACACGACGACCGCAGCGGCGCTTGAAACCAGGCGGTCCGCCCACCGGCTGTCCGGCCGTTCCCTGGCTCTGTCCGCCCCCTCCCCTCCAGACGGCGGAACGGCATTTATGCCTTGCCTTTCCGCGGCGGATGGGCAAGAACATAAAAAGAACACCGGGAGACACTCATGAGCAGAATTACCTTGTACACCAACCCGCTTTCGCGCGGTCGGATCGCGCGCTGGATGCTGGAGGAGGTCGGGGCCGAGTACGAAACCCGCATTCTGACCTATAATGGCACGATGAAGGAACCGGCCTATCTCGCGATCAATGCGATGGGAAAGGTGCCGACGATTGTTCATGACGGCAAGGTGGTGACGGAATGCGCCGCGATCTGCGCCTATCTTGCCGACGCCTTTCCCGAGGCAGGGCTTGCGCCGCCGCCCGCCGAGCGCGCCTCCTACTACCGCTGGCTGTTCTTCGCGGCAGGTCCGCTCGAGGCTGCGGTGGTCAACCGGACCTTCGGGTTCGAGGTGCCGCCCGAGCGCGAACGCGCCGTCGGCTACGGCAATTTCGAGCACGTGATGGACGCGCTCGACCAATGGCTTTCGGAAAACCCGTTTATCGCCGGTGACAGCTTCACCGCAGCCGATGTCTATGTCGGCGCGCAGATCAATTGGGGGATGCAATTCGGCACGGTCGACAAACGGGCGTCTTTCGCGGCCTATGCCGAGCGCATATCCACCCGCCCGGCCTTCATCCGCGCCACCGGGCTGGATGACGCGGCGGCGGAGATGGCGTAGCGGTAGATCCGGGCTGCGACCTTTAAGCGCGCACCCGCGCGTCTGCCGTCTTCCGTCTTGCCGCTTCATCCATTCGGGCATAAGCCGGAAGCGCAGGAGACGGATGCAGGGGATGCCCGATGGATGATCTGCACTTCTATACCAACCCGCAGTCGCGTGGTTGCATCATTCGCTGGATGCTCGAGGAAATCGGCGTCTCCTACGAGACACATGTGCTGGCCTATGGCGGCGCGATGAAGACGGCAGACTACCTTGCGGTAAACCGCATGGGGAAGGTGCCGACCATTCGCCATGGCCAGGCTGTCGTCACAGAAGTCGCCGCAATCTGCACCTACCTGGCCGAAACCTTTCCCGAAGCCGGCCTCGGGCCAACCCGGGGCGAAAAGGCCGACTATTATCGCTGGATGTTCTTCGCCGCCGGTCCGCTCGAAGAACTCGTCACCAACCACGAGATGGGCTTCGAGGTTCCGCAGAAGCGCCAGGGCATGATGGGCTATGGTCGGGCTGAAGATGTGACCGCGACACTGGAACAGGCATTGCTCGACAGACCCTATGTCTGTGGCGACCATTTCCGCGCCGTCGACATCTATTTCAGCTCGCAGCTGATATGGTGCTTCAATTCCGGCGCTATCGAGAAGCGGCCGGTCTTCGAGGCCTATGCCGATCGCGTTTCGGACCGCCCGGCGCTGAAGCGGGCCACCCGCCTTGACGAGGAGGCGCTGGCCAAGATGAAGGCCGGCGCAGCCTGAGACCCTTGGGCCTCAGGCAATGCCGGCCCGATCCTCAGGCCGCCGCATCATCCACGCCGCTGCCGTCATTCCCCGGGATATAGTTGAGCACCGGCCCAAGCCAGCGTTCGACCTCCTCCACCTCCATGCCCTTGCGGGCCGCATAATCCTCGACCTGGTCGCGCTCGACCTTGGCAACGCCGAAATAATAGCTGTCGGGATGGCCGATATAGATGCCGGACACCGACGAGCCCGGCCACATGGCATAGCTTTCGGTCAGTTTCACGCCGGTCGCCTTCTCGGCGTCGAGCAACTCGAAGAGCGTGCGCTTCTCGGTATGGTCGGGCTGCGCCGGGTAGCCGGGGGCCGGTCGGATGCCGCCATAGGGCTCGCCGATCAGTTCGGCATTGGTGAAGTTCTCGTCCGGCGCATAGCCCCAGAATTCACGGCGCACGCGCTCATGCATCCGCTCGGCGAAGGCCTCGGCAAACCGGTCGGCAAGCGCCTTGACCATGATCGAGGAGTAATCGTCATTGGCTCGCTCGAAGCGTTCGGCGATCGAGATCTCCTCAAAGCCGGCCGTGACGACAAAGCCGCCGACATAGTCCTGTTTGCCGCTTTCGACCGGAGCGACGAAATCGGAAAGCGCCACGTTCGGCCGGTCGCCGCGCTTGGAAAGCTGCTGGCGCAGCGTGAAGAAGGTCGCCAGTTCCTGGTCGCGGCTCTCGTCCTTGTAGAGGCGGATATCGTCGCCGACGGCATTGGCAGGCCAGAAGCCGATGACCGCGCGCGGGCGGAACCATTTTTCCTCGATGATCTTCTTCAGCATCGCCTGCGCATCGGCATAGAGCTGGCGCGCGGTTTCGCCCTGTTTCTCGTCGTCCAGAATGTTCGGAAAGCGGCCCTTCAGTTCCCATGTCTGGAAGAACGGCGTCCAGTCGATATAGCGGGAAAGCTCCGCAAGGTCATAGTCGTCGAAAACCTTGGTGCCCAGAAATGACGGCGCGTGCGGCGCATATCCGTTCCAGTCGACCTTCACATGGTTGGCGCGCGCGGCGGCCAGCGGCAGGCGGTTCTTCTGCGCCTCGGCGCGGCGGTGGCTCTCGGCGACCTTGGCATATTCCTCCTGAATGCCCGCGATATAGCCGTCCTTCAGGTCCGGCGAAAGGAGGTTGTTGACCACGCCCACGGCGCGGCTCGCATCCGTCACGTAGATCGCCTGCCCTTTCTCGTAGGCCGGATGGATCTTGACGGCCGTATGGGTGCGGCTGGTGGTCGCGCCGCCGATCAGCAGCGGAATGTCGAAGCCCTGACGCTCCATTTCGGAAGCCACATGCACCATCTCGTCAAGCGACGGCGTGATCAGGCCGGACAGCCCGATGATATCGGCCTTGTGCTCCTTCGCCGCGGCGAGAATCTTTTCCGCCGGCACCATCACGCCGAGGTCGATGATCTCGTAATTGTTGCAGGCAAGAACGACGCCGACGATGTTCTTGCCGATGTCGTGCACATCGCCCTTCACCGTCGCCATGATCACCTTGCCGTTGGACTGACCCTCTTCCGCGCCGCTCAGGCGCTTTTCCTCTTCCATATAGGGCAGCAGCACGGCAACGCCCTGCTTCATCACGCGCGCGGATTTCACCACCTGCGGCAGGAACATCTTGCCCGCGCCGAACAGGTCGCCGACGACATTCATGCCGGCCATCAGCGGACCTTCGATGACGTGCAGCGGCCGCTCGGCGGCCTGCCGCGCCTCTTCCACATCCGCCTCGACATATTCGGTAATGCCGTTGACGAGCGCGTGCTCCAGCCGTTTCTCGACCGGCCATTCGCGCCAGGCAAGATCCTGCTTGCGCTCCTCGGACTTGCCGGTACCGCGATAGCGCTCGGCAATGTCGAGCAGCCGCTCGGTCGCGTCGGAGCGGCGGTTGAGGACGACGTCCTCGCAGGCCTCGCGCAGTTCCGGATCGATGGTCTCGTAGACGATCAGCTGACCGGCATTGACGATGCCCATATCCATGCCCGCCTGAATGGCGTGGTAGAGAAAGACCGCATGCATCGCCTGGCGCACCGGCTCGTTGCCGCGGAAGGAGAAGGACAGGTTCGAGACGCCGCCTGAGACATGCGCGTAAGGCAGGTTCTTGCGGATTGCCCGCGTCGCCTCGATGAAATCGACGCCGTAATTGTCGTGTTCCTCAATCCCGGTCGCGACGGCGAAGATGTTCGGGTCGAAAATGATGTCTTCCGGCGGGAAGCCGACCTTTTCGGTCAGGATCCTATAGGCGCGCGAACAGATCTCGACCTTGCGCTCGAACGTGTCGGCCTGGCCCTTCTCGTCAAAGGCCATGACCACGGTGGCGGCGCCATAGTCGCGGATCAGCTGTGCCCGTTCGATGAACTGTTCCTCGCCTTCCTTCAGCGAGATCGAGTTGACCAGCGACTTGCCCTGGGCGCATTTCAGCCCGGCCTCGATGATTTCCCACTTGGAGGAGTCGATCATCAGCGGCACGCGGGCAATATCCGGTTCGGCGGCGATCAGGTTGAGGTACTCGACCATCGCCCGCTCCGAATCGATCAGCCCCTCGTCCATATTGATGTCGATGATCTGCGCGCCGGCTTCCACCTGGTCGCGGGCGACGTCGAGCGCGGCCGCATAGTCGGCATTGGTGATCAGCTTGCGGAACTTCGCCGAGCCGGTGACATTGGTGCGCTCGCCGACATTGACGAAGGGAATGTCCTTTGTCAGGTGAAACGGTTCAAGGCCCGAAAGCGACAGAACCGGCCTGTGTTCCGGCACTTCGCGCGGCGCGAAATTGGAGGCGACAGCGGCGATCGCGGCGATATGCTCGGGCGTCGAACCGCAGCAACCGCCAAGGATGTTGACAAGCCCCTGCTGGGCAAAGGGGCGGATCAGCCCGGCCATTTCCTCCGGATCCTGATCATACTGGCCGAACTCGTTCGGCAGGCCGGCATTGGGATAGGCGCAGGTGAAGGTGTCGGCAACGCCCGACAGCTCCTGCAGGTGCGGCAGCATCGCGTCCGCCCCGAGCGCGCAGTTGAGGCCGATCGTGAACGGATCGGCATGCGACAGCGAATTCCAGAAGGCGGTCGGCGTCTGACCGGAGAGCGTGCGGCCGGAAAGGTCGGTGATCGTGCCGGAGATCATCAGCGGCAGTTCGATCCCCTTGGCGCGAAATGCCTGGCGCGCAGCGAAGACGGCGGCCTTGGCATTCAGCGTATCGAAAATGGTCTCGATCAGGATCAGGTCCGATCCGCCGTCGATCAAACCCTCGATCTGCTCGCGGTAGGCATCGCGTAATTGATCAAAGGAAACAGCGCGATATCCCGGATTGTTCACGTCCGGTGAGATCGAGGCGGTACGGTTGGTCGGACCGACGGCGCCGGCGACAAAGCGGCGGCGGCCATCTTTCTGCTCGGCCCGGATCGCGGCACGGCGGGCAAGGCGCGCGCCGTCACGGTTCAACTCATAGACCATCTCCTCCATCTGATAATCGGCCTGGGCGATGCGCGTGCTGGAAAAGGTGTTGGTCTCCAGAATATCCGCGCCGGCGATGGCGTATTCGTAATGGATATCCTCAAGCGCCTTCGGCTGACTCAGAATCAGAAGGTCGTTATTGCCCTGCTGATGGCAGGCGCAGCCGATGAAGCGGTCGCCGCGGAAATGGTCCTCGTCGAAGCCCAACCCCTGGATCTGGGTCCCCATCGCGCCGTCGAGGATGAGGATGCGCTCGCGCGCGGCCTTTTCCAGGGCAGCGCGGATTTCCTTGCCGCTGCGCCGCGGCGCCTCTTCTCCGAACAGTTCGTCAAGCATGAGCCATCTCCAGTTTTCGAGGCCATGAATTCACATAAAGATATCTTTATGTCAACATGTCGATAGCGCCGGTTTTGCCTCCCGCGACCGTTCGAAGGGGATTGTCCGCCTGCGGGCGACGTTTTCCGGCATTCTTTGCGCATGATCAAGCGGGATGCAAATCGGAATTGAGATGCTATCCTGCGCGCTATATAAACTAATCAACTGACTGAACGGAACATGCGCGGCCATTTCGGATGCCTCATCCGACAGTAGCGATCAACATTTCCCGCGCGCCGGCGCAGCGCGCGGTTGCATCAAAGGGAGGGTTACCCATGAAACCGAAGATCAACACGCTTGTCGCCCCGCCGCGCTGGATCAACAGGCCCTATCACCGCGAATGGCTGTGGAAACAGGCCAACGACCTTTTCGACTATTTCCAGTACCGCTCGGTCAACCCGAAGGGCGGCTTTTTCGAGTTTGACAAGGACGGCAAGCCCACGGGCGGCGACAATCCCGTGCGCGGCATCCACACGACCGCGCGCATGGTCCACTGCATGGCCATCGGCCATCTTCTCGGGCGGCCCGGCTGCGACGATCTGATGGACCACGGCATGCACTATCTGTGGGAGAACCACCGCGACAAGCAACGCGGCGGCTATTTCTGGCAGATCAATGAGGACGGCCCGCTCGGCGAACCGACGAAACAGGCTTACGGTCACGCTTTCGTTCTGCTTGCGGCCTCATCCGCCAAATTCGCCGGTCATCCGCTCGCCGACGCCATGATCGCGGACGTCACCGAGATCATCAACAAGCATTTCTGGGAGGAAAAGCACGGCGCGGTCGCCGAGGAGTTCGAAACGGACTGGACGCCGGTGCCCGGCTATCGCGGCCAGAACTGCAACATGCACATGACCGAGGCGCTGATGGAGGCCTATGAGGTCACCGGCGATATCGAATATCTGACCAAGGCCAAGCGCATTGCCGAGCTGATCATCCACAAGCATGCCCGCGAATGCGGCTTTCGCGTCGCCGAACATTTCACCGAGGACTGGAAGGTCGACCACGACTACTCCGGCAACGAGATGTTCCGCCCATCCGGCACCACGCCCGGCCACTGGCTGGAATGGACGCGTCTTCTGCTGCAGCTTCACACGCTCACCGGCCGCTCGCACAGCTGGATGCCGAAGGCCGCGCACGAGCTCTTCGTCTCCGCCTTCAAGCTTGGCTGGGATTATGAAAAGCGCGGCATGTTCTACACGCTCGATTGGGACAACAAGCCGAAGAACCGGGCCAAGCTCTGGTGGCCCCATTGCGAGGGCATCGGCGCCACGCATTTCCTGACCTCCCATTTCGGCCAGGACATGCACATGTATGCCTATCGCAAACAGTGGAGCTTCGTCGCCAATCATCTGATCGACCATGAGAATGGCGGCTGGCACGAGGAGCTTTCGGAAGACCTCGTGCCGCAGACAACGCTTTTCCCCGGAAAAAGCGACATCTACCACGCCCTGCAGGCCTGCCTCATTCCGCTCTACCCGGCGCTCGGCAGCCTGCCGGAAGTCATTTTCCGCGAAGTCAAACACTGAACTTTCACGCCATTCAATCGGGTGAAAACATTGCGGGCCTTCGGGGCCCGCTTTATATAGGTGCGCGAGACAACCGCCCCTCCGAGCGACAGGACAGTAAAATGGCAGCGAAGATCTTCATCGACGGCGAACACGGCACGACTGGGCTGCAGATCCGCACCCGCATGGCTGAACGCCGCGACGTCGAGCTCCTCTCCATCCCGCATGAGGAACGGCGCAATCCAAAAATGCGCGAGGACCTCATCAACAGCGCCGACATCGCTATCCTGTGCCTGCCCGACGACGCCTCGCGCGAAGCCGTCGGCATGCTCGCCGGAAACAACAGCGTGCGCGTCATCGACACATCGACGGCCTATCGCGTAAACCCGGACTGGGCCTACGGCTTCGCCGAGATGGACAAGGACCAGGCCGAACGCATCCGCTCCGCCCGCCATGTCGCCAATCCCGGCTGCTACCCGACCGGCGCGATCGGCCTCATCCGGCCGCTGCGGGCCGCCGGCGTCATTCCGGACAGCTATCCGGTCACGATCAACGCGGTCTCCGGCTACACCGGCGGCGGCAAGAACCTGATTGCCCAGATGGAGGACGAAAGCCGCGACGACCACATCGACGCGCCGCATTTCCTTTATGGCCTCAACCTGGCGCACAAGCATGTGCCGGAAATGACCACGCACGGCCTTCTGCCGCGCGCGCCGATCTTCTCGCCGTCCGTCGGCCGGTTCCCGCAGGGCATGGTGGTTCAGGTGCCGCTTTATCTCGAGGCGCTTGAAGGCGACCACAGTCAGGAGAGCATCCACGCGCTTCTGGCCGAATACTATGCTGGCCAGGACATCGTTCGCGTCGTGCCGCTTGCCGAAAGCGGCTCTATCGCCCGGCTCAATGCCGAGGAACTGGCCGGCCAGGACATCATGAAGATCTACGTCTTCGGCGGCGGCGCCCATGTCAATCTGGTCGCACAGCTCGACAATCTCGGCAAGGGCGCATCGGGCGCCGCAGTGCAGAACATGGACCTGATGCTGTCGGCCTGATCTGTGAACAATCCGTCGACCGGTTGGCCTGTCGCGGCCGGTCGAGAGCCTCGCTATATTGGGTGAAAGCAATCAGCTGAGGTTCTTCCGATGTCTACGCAATCACGCCTTCCCGTCTTTTTCATCCCCCATGGCGGCGGGCCATGGCCGTTCATGCACGGACCGGAAGGCGTTCTGCCGGCCGCCGATCCCTGGAAGGAACTGGAAACCTATCTCAGGAGCTTCGATGAGGCGCTCGGCCGCCGTCCGAAGGCGGTTCTCGTGATCTCGGCCCACTGGGAAAAGGTCGACGGGCTCACCGTTTCGACCGCGGCCCACCCGGGTATGCTGTTCGATTATTACGGCTTCCCCCCGCACACCTATGAGCTTGATTATCCTGCCCCCGGAGCGCCGGAGGTGGCCGAACATGTGCGCGCCGTTCTGTCTTCTGCCAGCATCGACACGGCGACGGATTCCGAGCGTGGATTCGACCATGGCGTCTTCATCCCGTTCATGATGATGTACCCCGAGGCCGACGTGCCGATCGTGATGATGTCGCTCGATCCGGATCTTTCGGCCGAGACCCATTTCAGGATCGGCGAGGCGCTGCAGGGGTTGCGCGACGAAGACATCCTGATCGTCGCCTCGGGCCTTTCCTACCACAACATGCGCATGTTCTACCGCAAGGATGAGGCGCATGCGGCGGCGGCAACCCGGTTCGACGACTGGCTGAAGGACGCGCTTTCGATCGAGGCGCCCGCGGAGCGCGCGGCCCGGCTCGCCACATGGACGCAGAACCCCGATGCGCTGGAATGCCACGTGCCCGACCACGACCACCTCGTGCCGGTTTTCGTTGCGGCCGGCGCCGCCGGCGAGGACGCCGGCGATCAGGTTTTTCACGGCAATTTCCGCGGCAAGCCGTACTCGGCCTATCGCTTCGGCTAGAGCGCAGTGCGTCCATTCGGACGCACAAAGGACGCTCTAACCTATTGAATCTGCGCATCGTGCTTTCCGAAAATCGATTCCGATTTTCGGAAAGCACGATGCGCTAGAGCATTTCGCAGTCAGATGGAACCATCTGACGTTAAGCGAAAATGCGTCAAAACAAATGGATAGAGCGGTTGCGCGTTTCCAAGAAAGGCGGAACCGCTCTTGCGCCTCTCAGATCTCTTCGATGAGCGGCCTGCGATAGCCGCGCAGATGGCCGGTGACGAGAATCAGCACGATGATCGCGCCGGCCTGATGCGACAGCGCCAGCCACAGCGGCATCTGCAGCACCAGCGTGAAGATGCCGAGCGCCGCCTGAAGGAGGATGACGATCAGGATCGTCAGCGCGCCGCGCGCATGCTGGGAGAGCTCCAGGTCAAGCCCGCGTGCCACCGCGCCGCGCCACTCCGCCACATAGTGCAGAAGCGCCAGCAACAGCAGGACATAGCCGCCCATGCGGTGGGTGAACTGCACGGTCTTCGGGTTCTCGAAAAAGTTGAGCCAGGCCGGTTGATGCAACAGCAGGTCCTGCGGCACGATCGCGCCATCCATCAGCGGCCAGGTATTGTAGGAAAGCCCGGCATCAAGCCCGGCGACAAGCGCGCCGAGATAGATCTGGATGAAGGCCGCGAACAGAAGCACGATCGCAAACCCGTGCGAAGCGCGCGTCGGCGGGTCTTCATGGCGGCGGGGCTTCAGCCCCCTCGCAATGTAGACGCAGGCCGCGATGATCAGACAGGCCATGACCAGGTGAACGGCCAGGCGGTACTGGCTGACATCGGTGCGTTCCGTCAGGCCCGAGGACACCATCCACCAGCCGATGAAGCCCTGCAATCCGCCGAGCGCCAGCACGCCGGTGAGCGGCCATCCCAACCCCTTCGGCAGACGCTTCGACATCCAGAAGAACAGAAGCGGCAGCGCGAAGATCAGCCCGACTGCCCGCGCCAGCAGGCGGTGGCTCCATTCCCACCAGAAGATGTTCTGGAATTCGGCAAGCGACATGCCCTTGTTCAGGAGCTGGTATTCGGGAATCCGCTTGTAAAGTTCGAACTCCTCCTGCCATTCGGCGAGGCTCAAGGGCGGAATGATGCCGTGGATCGGCTTCCACTCGGTGATCGACAGGCCAGATTGCGTCAGCCGGGTCGCGCCGCCGACCAGTACCAGACAGAACAGCGTCAGAACGACGAAATAAAGCCAGCCCCGCACGAGCGCGGCGTTGAAACGCTGTTCGCTCTCGGTAAGGGCGGGGGAAGTTGCGTTTGCCATCGGCCTTTCTCCAGTCACACCGGCTCCGCCGTCATCATCCATGTGCATGAACCGACGGTTCGCGTCGGCCGGGCTTCACACACGCCGATCAACGGCATAGTCTCACATCACTTCATAAGGGGGGAATTGCGACCGTGCCAGTCAGATTGCGTAAATTTATCGGGACGATCCTCATCGTCACACTGGTGATTGTCTATGCCCTGACGGCCACGACCCTGGCAACGGTGGTGCTCGACGGACGATCCGCCTGGGCCGCCCTTCTCTATTTCTTCCTGACCGGTCTTCTCTGGATCATTCCCGCCATGTTCATCATCAAATGGATGGCCGGCCCGCCGGCCAAACGGCGCTGATTTGCGTTCACGACGATTTTTCGACGGCGCGTGGAACCGCCGAGGATTTTCCACATTGGAAATGGTATAGATCGTCAACAGAGACAACGCTCGCCGAAGGCATCACGACCATGATCACATCGCAACAAATCCGCGCCGCCCGCGCCCTGCTCGGGCTTTCGCAAGATGAGGCTGCGGCGCTCGCCGGAGTGGACCGCGAGGCGCTTGGGCGGGCAGAGGCCGAGGCGGGCGAGCGCGACTTCGCCGTTGCCGATGCGCTTGAGAAGGCTTTCGGAAAGAAGGGAATCGCCTTCATCGAGGATGGCGAGAACGGCGGCGGCCCCGGGGTCCGCCTCGCCCACTCCGTCGATCCCTGCGACGGCATTCGACCGGAAGATCTCAACGCGACGAATGACGACTGACACACGCTCGGCTTTCATAGGTCCGGGCGAGTGATCAGGCCTTTTTCTGCCATCGCCCGCCCTCGCCCTGCTGCCAGTAGGTCAGGCTGTGGTCGCCCTGACGCAGCGCCTTCCACTGGGCGCGGGCCCGGGTCAGCTCGTCGCCGTCATGGCCGTCGAACATCACCACCACGCGGTTGTAGTCCCCGACATCGCGCACCTCCGCCCCCTCGACAAAGAAGCGGATATCGGCCTGGTTCGCGTTGTTGCTCGCTGTCGTCAGCAGCACCGGCTGGGCTTCGCTGTTGTCTTCCGCGTCAGTCCCGTGCGGAATGAAACTGTCGGCGCGAAAGGTCCACAAAATGCCGTCGAGCCGGTCGCGCTCCGCCTCGCTCGCCGTCTGGATCGCGACCCGCCAGCCGCGCTCCAGGCTTTTCTCGACGAGGGGCGGCAAGGCGGCTTCGCGCAGGGATTCCGTCAGATGATAAAACAGGATCTCCGTCACCGGGCAGCCCTCCGCACTCAGCCGCGCGTCTCGTAATGGCTGCGGACCAGTTCGTCGAGCAGGCGAACGCCGAAGCCGGAGGCCCAGCCGCGGTTAATCTCGCTCTTCGGCGCGCCCATGGCCGTTCCGGCGATGTCGAGATGCGCCCATGGCGTCTCGCCGACGAAGCGCTTCAGGAACTGCGCCGCCGTGATCGAGCCGGCATAGCGCGAGCCGCCGGTGTTGCGCATATCCGCGAACCGGCTGTCGACCATGCGGTCATATTCCTCGCCGAGCGGCAGGCGCCAGACTTTTTCGTCCGTCGTATCCGCCGCCTTCGCCAGTTCGGCGCTGAGCCCGTCGTCATTGGAAAACAGCCCGGCGCGGTGGGCGCCGAGCGCCACCATCACGGCGCCGGTCAGCGTTGCCAGATCGATCATGAAGCGCGGCTTGAAGCGCTCGTTGCAGTAATAGAGCGCATCGGCCAGCACCAGACGGCCCTCGGCATCCGTGTTGATCACCTCGATCGTCTGCCCGGACATCGACGTGACGATATCGCCGGGGCGCTGGGCATTGCCGTCCGGCATGTTTTCGACGAGGCCGAGGATGCCGACGGCGTTGACCTTGGCCTTGCGCGCGGCCAGCGTGTGCATCAGGCCGATGACGGCGGCCGCGCCGCCCATGTCGCCCTTCATGTCCTCCATCGAGGCCGCCGGCTTGATCGAGATGCCGCCGGTGTCGAAGACGACGCCCTTGCCGACGAAGGCGATCGGACGCTCGTCGGTTTCGCCGCCATTCCACTCGATGACCGCGAGAAAAGGCGGGCGCACGGAGCCCTGGGCAACGCCCAGCAGCGCGCCCATGCCGAGCTCCCGCATCTTTGCCTCGTCCAGGAGTTCAACCCTGGCGCCCAGTGATTCGAGTTCCCTGGCCCTATCGGCAAATTCGCGGGGGCCGAGAATATTGGCCGGCAGATTGACCAGCTCGCGCGCCAGCAGCACGCCCTCGCCGACCGCGCGTTTCTCGGCAAAGGCCGCCTCGGCGGCCTCGGGCTCGGCGGTGACGACCTCGACGGCGATTTCCTTCGGCTCGTCATCCTCGTCCCGGTCGATGGTCTTGAACCGGTCAAAGTTGTAGCCGCCCAGCATCATGCCAAGCGCGAATTCGGCGATATGGCCGGTGAGCGCCGGAACCCCGCCGGCCTCCGCATAAACCACAAGCGCGCCGGTCTTGGGCGCGTGGCTCGCGGCCTTTCCGCCGGCCTTGAGGTAGGCGTTCGCGACAAGTCCGTCGGCCTTGCCGAGCCCGAGCACGATGATGCGCGCCGCTTCGCTGCCAGCAGGCGACACGAGGTCGAGCGCGGTTGCGGGCTTGGCCTTGAAGCCGGCGGTCGCGGCGGCCTTCCGGTAAAGCGAATCAATCCCGCCAAGCGCCTCGGAACCGGCCGGAGCGCCGCCCTCCGCGGCAAGCGTGATGACCGTCTTGTCAGTGATATCTGCCGTTTTCACAAAGGAAATCGAGAATTTCATAGTCAGTGCTCCGGTGTTTCGGGAATGCGCGTCGCAGTTTTGCCGTCAGGTTGTAGCAAAGGAAATCTACCCCTTGTTAACGCAACGGGTCGAGAACGGTTGACCCCGTCCTCATAACACTTAAAACCACCAAATAGGAAACGCCGTGCTTCATGCATGACGAACGAAACCGGATGACCCGCATTTGCCAAGTTCCAGACCGAAAAGATGGCTGACAGACTCATCCGGTCGCCTTGGCGACTTGCCGCCGCTCAAGGCGGCGTTCGTCATTCTGTTTGCCCTGTGGTGGCTGATCCTCCTGTTCTTCTATCTGTTCCCGGCGGTTGACATCGGCGCCTCGCGCTTCTTTTTCAGCCAGACGCATTGCGCCACCAGCACGCCGGCAGACGTGGTGTGCGGCAGTTTTCCGATCGCCCGCGACGCGGCGCTCGGCCTGCTGCGCGATCTGATCTTCTATCTGCCGATCGTCCTCGGCGTGGGCATTATCATCCGTTTGTTCATGGCCTGGTCGCACCATGGCGCGACCTATGACGCCCGCCTTGTCAAACGGCTGCTGGCGGGCCTCACCGCCCTCATTCTTGGCCCCGGCATCCTCGTCAATCTCATCCTCAAGGAGCATTCGCACCGGCCGCGGCCGCGCAACACCGATCTGTTCGGCGGCGATCTGAGCTTTGTGCCGGCCGGTGATTTTTCCGGCGCCTGCGGCTCGAACTGCTCCTTCATCTCCGGCGAAGCGGCGGGCGCAGGCTGGCTTTTCTGCTATGCCGTTTTTCTCGTGCCGGACCGGTTCAGGCTTCTCGTCTCGCCGCCGCTGATCGCGCTCGCCCTGGCCTCGCCCGCCATGCGGCTCGCCTATGGCGGCCACTATCTCTCAGACGTCATTCTCGCCTGGCTGGGATCGGTCGTCGTCTTCACAGGAACACTTTATTTTTTCACCAGAAAGGAAACGGCAAGCATTGCGTGAGCGGATTTCCCGCGCCCGACAGGCCTGAACCTGCATGAAGATACTGGAACGCTACATTCTGGCCCGCGTGGTCCGCCTGTTCCTGGCAACCCTGTTGCCGGTGCTGGCGATTCTGTGGCTGACGCAGGTGCTCGGCCGAATCAACCTCGTGACCGACAGCGGCCAGTCGATTCTCTCCTTCCTGACGCTCGCCACGCTGATATTGCCCACCGTCATCCCGACCGTGCTGCCCTTCGGCCTTGTCCTCGGCGCGGCGCAGACGCTGACGACGATGAACAATGATTCGGAGCTGGCCGTCATCGACGCCGCGGGCGCCCATCGTTCGATCATCTACCGGCCGATCCTGATCTTTGCCGTGGTTCTCTGTGCCTTCTCCTTCGTTCTCGACAATTACATCGAGCCGAAGTCGCGCGCCGAAGCGCGAACGCTGATCGCCTCAGTCTATGCCGACCTGCTGTCCACCGTGATCGAGGAAAAGACCTTCCGCGAAATCGAGGACGGGCTCTACATCCAGATATCGGAACGGCTTTCGGGCCGCGTGCTCAAGGGATTGTTCGTCGCCGACTACCGCGAAGCTGACAACTCGTACATCTATTATGCCCGCGAAGGCGCGGTCGACGAAAGCGGAAGCCAGCTGATCATGAAGAACGGCCAGGTCCAGCGCGAGGACGAGACCGGCAACGTCTCCATCGTCCAGTTCGACTCCTACAGTTTCGACCTTTCGGAACTGACCAGCGACCGCAGCCAGGCATCACGCAAGGCGACCGACCGCAGCCTGGGATTTCTGCTCAATCCCGATCCCGAAGACCCGGACTACAGGGCCAATCCCGGCGCCTACCGCGCCGAACTGACGCGGAGACTGACCGACTGGTCGCTGCCGCTGATCTACGCGATCTTCACCATCGTCATCGTCGGCGATGCGCGTTCGCACAGGGAGCGGCGCATCCCGCCCATGGCGACCGCCTTCGTTCTGACGCTCATTCTTCGGCTGATGTCGCAGTTTTCCACCAACCGGGCGGAGAGTGACGCCCTGTTCGTCCCGATTTCCTACGGTATCGTCATCGTGCTGTTCGCTCTCGGCCTTTATCTGCTGCTGAAGCCGAGACGGGCGCGCAGAAATGCGAGCCTGCTGGAGCGGACCAATGCGGCCTTTTCCCGTATGATCGGCCGAGGGGCCCGCAATGACGGAGGCGCAGCATGATCTTCTCCGTGCTCGGCCGCTATTTCTTCACGCGCTATCTGATAACGGTCGGCTGGTTCTTTTTCGGCGTGATCTCGATCATCTACCTGATCGACTTTTCCGAGGTCATCGGCAACATCTCGGTCGAGGCCGGACAGGGCACGACGGACGCGATGCTGATCACGGCGCTGCGCCTGCCCTATATCCTGCAGCAGACGGTCCCCTTCATCGCGCTGTTTTCCGCCATGGTTGCCCTGATCGCGCTCAACCGTCGCAACGAACTGGTCGTCACCCGCTCCGCCGGCATTTCCGTGTGGCAGTTCATCATGCCCTTCGTCATCGGCGCGGCGCTGCTCGGTGCGGCAAGCGTTGTTGCGCTCAATCCGCTTGCCTCCTGGACCCAGAAAAAGGCGCTCGGGCTCGAGGCGATCGGTCATGGCCAGGACCAGACCGTGCCCTGGCTGCGGCAGTTGACCGACGGTCAGGATACGATTATCGGCGGCCGCGGCATCGCCGAGAGCGGAACCGAACTCCTTCAGGCCGTGGTGATTTACTTCGATGATCAGGGCGCGCTCTTCAAGCGCCAGGACGCCGAAAGGGCCGTGCTCAGCAATGGCTGGTGGACGCTTTACGACGTGACCGAAACCGAGGTCGGCGAATTATCCACACATCGGGACGAGGTCCGCGTCAAAACCAATCTCGACGAGCAGTTCGTCCAGCAGAACCTCGTCCAGCCAGACCTTGTGAGCATTTTTGCACTGCCGAGACAAATTGACCTCGCCCGCCAGTTCGGGATTTCGTCAAAAGCTTTGGAAACGCAGTATAACTATTTGTTATCCCTACCTTTCCTTTTGGTGGCGATGACCCTTATCGCAGCCACGGTCTGCCTTAAGTTTTCGCGCTTCGCGCAGTCTCCGGCCGTTATTTTGGGTGGAATCCTGTCCGGCTTTCTGCTTTATGTGACGAGTGTTCTTGTAAAGGCGTTTGGCAGCAGCGGAGTTTTGTCGCCGCTTCTTGCGGCCTGGATTCCGGTGGTCGTGGCGATGGCTTTGGGTCTGACGATATTACTGCATCAGGAGGACGGTTAGTGTCCCGGCGAGTTACGAGTAAATTGGGCCTTGCCGGGCTTCTGGCGCTTGCCAGCGCGCTGACGCCGGTCAGCCTGCTGGCGCAGACGGCAGCCTCCCCGAGCATTGAGGAAGACTACGGTATTTCGGTCCCTGACGATGATTCGGGGCCGATGCTGCTGACGGCCAACGAACTCGTCTACAATCACGACACCCAGATGGTTTCCGCCGTCGGAGGCGTGCAGATATATTACGCCGGCTATCGCATGGTCGCCAGCAGGGTGGAATATGACCAGAAGGCCGGCCGGATGATGGCCTATGACGGGATCGAGGTGATCGACCCCGACGGCAACCGCCTGAGGGCCGAGAAGCTCGACGTCACCGACGACTTCGCCAACGGCTTTCTCGACGCCATCAGCGTCCGCACGCCCGAAGACATCGCCATCGCCGGTGAGCGGGCCGAACGCATCGACGGCACCAAGATGGTGCTCGAGAACGGCGTCTACACGGCCTGCATTCCCTGTGCCGAAAACCCGGAGAAGCCGCCCTTCTGGCAGATCCGCGCCCAACGCGTCATCCAGGACGGCGAGACCCGCACGGTCAGGCTCGAAAGCCCCCGATTCCAGCTCCTCGGCCATACGATCGCGGTCCTGCCGTCGATCACGGTTCCCGATCCGAGCGTGAAGCGCAAGCGCGGTTTCCTTTTCCCCTCAATGAGCATCGGCGAGAATCTCGGAGTCGGGTTTTCCCTGCCCTATTACATTCCGATCTCTCCCAGTTCCGATGTGACCTTCACCGGAACGGGCTATACCGAACAGGGTTTCCTGCTCGAGGCGGAATACCGCAAGCGTTATCGCAACGGCCAGCACACGCTGCGTTTCGCCGGCATCGACCAGATGGGCAGCGACCAGTTTACCGGCGGCACGACCGATGCCGAGGTGAACGGGCGCGCCATGATCGCCTCCACCGGCCAGTTCCAGATCAATCCGCGCTGGGTGTTCGGCTGGGACGCGATGATCCAGAGCGACAACAACTTCGCCCGCACCTATTCCATCGACGGCCATGACGATAAAATCTTCAACAACCAGGTCTATCTCGAGGGACTTGGCAAACGCAGTTCGGTTTCGATCAAGAGCAATTATTTCGACGTCCAGGACGCCGACAGCGAGGATGCCGCCGAAAGCAAGCAGGCGATCGTGGTGCCGGTCATCGATTATGACTATATCGCGCCCGAGCCTGTTTTCGGTGGCCAGTTGTCGGTCACCAACAATCTGACCAATATCGTGCGCCGCAAGAACGACGTCGTGCCGACAAGCGTCAATGACCGTTTCCTCGGGCTGAAGGGAAACAGCACGCGCCTGACGAGCGAGGTCGAATGGGAGCGGACCTTTACCACAGACGGCGGCCTGCAGCTCAGCCCGCTGCTTGCCGCCCGCGCCGACGGTTACCTGCTGAATGTCGATGATCCGAACCGGATCAATAACGGCGCCTATACCTATGCCGGCAATTTCGTCGATCAGGACGCGGCCGCCCGCGCCATGGTCACCGCCGGTCTGGAGATGAACTATCCGATCCTGATGACCAACAGCTTCAGCTCGCACATCATCGAGCCGATCGGCCAGGTTTTTATCCGTCCGGACGAGCAATATGCGGGCGGCCTGCCGAACGAGGACGCGCAGAGCTTCGTCTTCGATGCGCTGACCCTGTTCGAACGCGACAAATTCTCGGGATATGACCGGGTCGAGGGCGGCACGCGCGCCAATATCGGCTTGCGCTACCGCGGCGTCTACGATTCAGGCGTGCTGGTCAACGGACTTTTCGGCCAGTCGTTCCAGCTCGCGGGCAAGAACTCCTTCGCCTCCCCCGACCTGGCGGGCGTCGGCATCGATTCCGGTCTGGAATCGAAACGCTCCGATTATGTCGGCGCAGCCTCGGTTTCCTTCCCCTTCGGCATTTCGCTCACGGGCGGCGCGCGCTTCGACGAGGAAGACTTCACGTTGCAGCGGACGGATTTCGGCGTCGGCTACACGTCGCGCTGGTTCGACACGGCGCTCGACTACACCAATATTCTCGCCCAGCCGGGCTATGCCTACAATGAGCGCAACAGCGAGATCAAATCGACGAGCACCATCCGCCTCAACGACAATTGGGGCGTCTCCGGCTCGCTGACCTATGACCTGGCCAACAATGTCCTGACCAATCGCTGGGTCGGCCTGACCTATGAAGACATCTGCACGATCTTCTCGATCACCTATCAGGAAGACTGGGACAACAACAATCGCGCGGCCGTCGACTGGACGATCGGCGCGCGTCTGACCTTCCGCACGCTCGGCGACATCGTCATCGGCAGCGACTCCTTCAATTGAGCCGATAAGCCTCTCCGATCCGATCAATGCCTTGCTTTTGCCCCTAAAATGGACAAAACATTGCCATCGGGAGATGGGCATGGATCGCGAAATTACATGTCCACGAATGAAACAGACAGTTTATGGCACCACGCCTCGGGAGGGGCGGCAGACCGGCGCTCGGCCCGCAGTCCGGGAAGGCTGCGCCCTGCCGGACAAGGCCGGATAAGGTGTCGCGCCGGGATCTGACGGCGCACGACGCTGTTGAAAGGAAAGAACATGACTGCCGCAAGATTTTCAGTGACCGCCTTTGCCGCCGCCATGATCGCCACGGCAGGCATTGTCGGCGCCGCGCCGCAACCGGCCTTCGCCAGGACCGTCGACATTGCCGTCATCGTCAACAACGTTCCGATCACCAATGACGATATCGCCAAGCGCCGCAATCTCCTGCGGCTGATGGGCACCAAGGGCAATCTCAACGAGAAGGCCCGCGAGGCGATGATCGACCAGGCGCTGAAACAGTCGGAGATCGCGCTTCGCAACATGTCGGTCACACAGCCGGAGGTGGACGAAGCCTTCGCCAATTTCGCCAACAGCAACGGCATGTCCGTTGCCCAGATGAGCAGCGTTCTTGATCAGGCCGGCGTCGGCGTCGATCACTTCAAGTTCTACATTGCCGTCTCGATGAGCTGGGGCCAGCTCCTGCGCGCGCGCTACGGCGGCAACTCGCTCCTGCCGGAAGACCAGTTCATCGCCCAGCTGGAAGAGGCGGAGAAGGAAGGCAAGAAGCCCGAGACCACCGAGTATATCCTGAAGCGCATCGTATTCGTCGTGCCGCAGAAGGAACGCGGCTCGCTGCTTGCCAAGCGCAAGCGCGAGGCCGAGGCCGCACGCTCCAAGTTCCCGGGATGTGACCAGGCGATCTCGTTCGCCGCGACAATGAACGACGTGACCGTTCTCGACTACGGGCGCTTCCTGGAGCCGCAGCTTCCGGCCGAGTGGAAAGACGCGGTCACAAAGGCCAAGGGCGATACGACATCGGTGCAGACCACGCCCTTCGGCGCGGAGTTCCTCGCCATCTGCGAGCGCAAGACAACCTCCGACGATTATGCCGCGCGCCTCGTGCTTAGCGCCGAGGAAGACTCGGCCGAAGTGGACCGTGACAACGAGAGCGAACAATATATGGAGGAACTGAAGAGCAAGGCCCAGATCGTCACCCCGGGCAAGTCCTGATCGCTGCGGAATGATGGCTGATCTTCCCCTTGCCCTTTCCCAGGGTGACCCCGCAGGCATCGGGCCGGAGATCGCGCTCAAGGCCTGGTCCCGACGCCGTGAAACCGGGCTGCCTCCGTTTGTCTATCTCGGCGATCCGCGCATTCTGAAGGCCCGTGCGGCGATGCTGGGCATGGATGTACCGGTCGCGGTTTCGGCTCCGGAGGCGGCAGTCGCCGCGTTCGGCTCGGCGCTGCCGGTTTTCGCCATCGACGCGGCGACGCCCGTTTCGCCCGGAAAGCCTGATCCGGCGACATCCTCCGGCACGATTGCCGCAATCGAAACCGGGGTGAAGCTCACCATGCGCGGCAAGACCGCCGCGCTCGTGACCAATCCGATCGCCAAGTCGGTGCTCTACAGTTCAGGCTTCCGCTTTCCCGGCCATACCGAGTTTCTGGCCGAACTCGCGCGGCGCGAGACGGGAACGGAGTATCGTCCGGTGATGATGCTCGCCTGCCCGGCCTTGCGCGTGGTGCCCGTTACCATTCACATCCCCCTTGCCGATGTTCCGGGCGCGCTCGACCAGGCGCTGATCATCGACACGATCCGGATCACCGCGCGCGACCTCGCCCGGCGCTTCGGCATAGACGCGCCGCGCCTTGCCGTTGCCGGGCTCAATCCGCATGCCGGCGAGCAGGGCACGATCGGCCGCGAGGACGAGGAGACGGTGCGACCGGCGCTTGAGGCACTGCGGGCGGAAGGCATCGATGTCACCGGCCCGCTTCCCGCCGACACCATGTTTCACGCCAGCGCCAGGACGCGCTATGACGCGGCGATCTGCATGTATCATGATCAGGCGCTGATCCCGGTCAAGACGCTCGGCTTCGAGGAAGGGGTCAATGTGACGCTCGGCCTGCCCTTCGTCCGAACCTCGCCCGATCACGGGACGGCCTTCGACATTGCGGAGCGCGGCGTCGCCGATCCGAGAAGTCTCGAAGAGGCGCTGAAGCTCGCGGCACGGCTCGCGCGCGGTTCCGAGGACCGCGGATGAGCCGGATCGACGATCTGCCGCCGCTGCGCGAGGTTCTGGCCAATCACCAACCAGCTCGCACAGTGGGCCATGAGCCCACTAAAATCAGCATGTGAATTAGTTTAAAGAAAGTTTGTATGGGAGAAGGTAGGAGTCATTTGCTTACATATGTTTGGTTCTCCCCAAATTCTGGTG
>NZ_CFHTCS010000030.1:0-21692 GCF_984369615.1 Martelella sp.
AGCTCGAGCATGCCGCCCCGCGTCCGCGCCTTTGACGCGTTGTAGTAATTTATCTGCTCGTTCGAGTACGGGGCAGAGTCGAGCCCGGTCCAGCTTGAGTCGTGGCCGTCGAGAAAGGTGCGGCCGTCCCGCTCGATCAGCGCGATCGACTTCGAAGGGCCCCAGGTGCCGGCGGTATAGCCCTGCACCGGCTGGTTGGTCTCTTCCCAGGCCTTCAGGATCGGATCGACCCAGCGCCAGGCGACCTCGACCTCGTCCCGGCGCATGAACAGCGTCTGGTTGGCACGGATGACGTCGAGCAGCAGCCGCTCATAGGCGTCCGGGTTGCGCACGTCGAAGGCCTGGGCGAAGCTCATGTCGAGCGCCACCTGGCGCAGGCGCATGCCGCCCGGGCCCGGATCCTTGATCATCAGCCACTGCTTCACGCCCTCGTCAGGCTGCAGGCGCAGCACCAGCTGGTTGGACGCGATGCGCCCGGCATTCGGCCCGAAAATCGAATGCGGGATCTGTTTGAAGGTGATGACGATTTCCGAAAGCCGGCTCGCCAGCCGCTTGCCGGTGCGCAGGTAGAAGGGCACGCCCGCCCAGCGCCAGTTGTCGATCTCCGCCTTGATGGCGACGAAGGTCTCGGTGTTGGACTCGCCTTCCAGTTCTTCCAGATAGCCCTTGACCGGCCCGCCCTTGGATGCGCCGGCGCGGTACTGGCCGCGCACGGTCAGATAGCCGGCATTCTCATCGGTAATGGGTTTGAGCGAGCGCAGCACCTTGAGCTTCTCGTCGCGCACGGCCTCGGCTTCCATGGAATGCGGCGTTTCCATCGCCACCATGCAGAGCACGTTGAGGATGTGGTTCTGCACCATGTCGCGCAGCGCGCCGGACTTGTCGTAATAGCCGGCGCGGCCTTCAAGGCCGACTTCCTCGGCAACCGTGATCTGCACATGGTCGATGTGATTGGCGTTCCACAGCGGCTCGTAGAGCGCATTGGCAAAGCGCAGCGCCATCAGGTTCTGCACCGTTTCCTTGCCGAGATAGTGGTCGATGCGGAAGACCTGTTCTTCCCTGAACACCTTGCCGATCATGTCGTTGAGCTTGAGCGCCGAATCGAGGTCGCGCCCGAGCGGCTTTTCCACGACGATGCGGGTTTGCTTGGTGATCAGCTTGTGGTCGCGGATGCCGTCGCAGATCGGGCCGAAAATGCTGGGAGCCACGGCCATGTAAAAGGCGCGGACCCGGTCCTTGCCGTCTTCCAGCATCTTCTTCAGCGCGTCCCAGCCCTTGTTGGTCGTCGCATCGACCGGCACATATTCGATGCGGGCCAGGAACTTCTTTACCTGCTCGTCATCATATTCGCCGCGCTTCAGGTGCTCCTTCAGCGCCTGCTGCGCGTGCTTGCGGAAATCCTCGGACGAAAGCTCCGAGCGGGACGCGCCGATGATGCGCGTCGGCTCGGTGAACTGGCCGGCAATCTGCCTGTGGTAGAGCGCGGGCAGAAGCTTGCGCTCCGTCAGGTCGCCGGTGGCGCCGAAGACGACATAGTCAAAGGGTTCAACGGGGATCATTTGACTGCTCATGGTCAGTCCTCTCAATCGTCAACAGGGTTGGTGTCGTTTTATCAAATCGATTTAAAAATGCCAGTCCCATTCCGAAAAATCGGATTCTTGTCTTTCCGGCCCGTCGGTCGCGCCGCATCCGGCTAGAACCGGTCGCGAAGCGCGAACCATGTCAGGGCGAGAAACAGCAAGGGTTTGCGAAGCGGACCGCCGCCCGGAAAGGATGGTATATCCAAATCCCGGTAAAGTTCCAGATCAAGCGAGCGCCCCGCAATCTCGTCCGCATAGAGTTTGCCGCAATAGTTTGACAGCATCACGCCATGGCCGGAAAAACCGCCGATCGAGGTGACGCCGGGCATGATATCGTGCACCAGCGGGCGGCGCGGCATGGTGATGCCGACGGAGCCGCCCCAGGCATGGGTGATCTCGACGTCCTTCAGCTGCGGATAGATCTCGGCGATCTGCCGTCTGAGATGCCTGGAAATATTCTTCGGATTGTCGGCGGAATAGACCTCGCGACCGCCGAACAGCATCTCGCCCGTCGGCGCCTTGCGGAAATAGCGCACCACGAAACGGCTGTCGTCGACGGATTCGCCGCCGGGCAGGATCTTGCGGTCCTTCTTCACGGGGGTCGTGGCGGCGATGAAGGAGCGGATCGGCATGATTTTCGAGGCCGTCTTCGGCTCGAGGTGATCCTCGATATAGCCGTTGCAGGCAATCAGCACGCGCTCCGCCGTGATCGAGCCACGGGCGGTCTCGATCACGTTCTTGCCGTCGACGTGGTCAATGTTCTCCGCCTTGGTCATTTCATGAAGGCGTGCGCCGGCGGCGGCGGCGGCCCCGGCGATACCAACGAGGAGCTTCAGCGGATGGATATGGCCCGTGCCGATATCGCGGATGCCGCAGAAGAAGCGGTCCGAGCCGAGTCGCTCTGCCGTCTCGGCCTTGCTCATGAAGGAGAGATGCGGATAGTCGTAGCGCTCGGCCAGCGTCTCGACATGGCGGCGGTAGGTGTATTCCATGCCGCGCTTGTGGGCGACGCTGAGCTGGCCCGGCTTGAAATCGATATTGACCTTGTGCTTGCGGGCGAAGTCGAGAAGGTGGGACTTCGCTTCCTCCGCTATGCGGAAGAAAGCCTGCGACCGTTCCGCGCCAAGCTTCGTCTCGAGTTCCTCCGGCCACCAGTGCTGCCCGGTGCCAAGCTGTCCGCCGTTGCGGCCCGAGGCGCCGTCGCCGAAACGGGCGGCATCGATCAGCACCACGTCGACGCCGTCCTCGGCCAGCTGGCAGGCCGCCTGCAGGCCGGTGAAGCCGCCGCCGATGACGGCCACATCCGCCGTTGTCGAACCGTCAAGCGCCGGATAGGTCGGGCGTTCGGGCAGCGTCGCCTGGTACCATGAAATTCCCGGGGCAATCGGGCTTTGCCAAACCATGTCTCCGTCGCTCCATTCTCTCGTCAAACCCTCGCCGGCGTCCATATCATACATGCAGCAGCAGGAATTCCCTCTCCCAGGGGCTGATCACCTGCATGAAGGTCTCGAATTCGCCGCGCTTGATGCCGGCGTAAAGATCGATGAACTCGCGCGACAGCACGGGACCGAGCGCCAGTTCGCCTTCCATCAGCGCCAGCGCCTCCAGAAGGCCGCGCGGCAGGTCGATGACGCCCTCATTGGCGGTATCGGCCGTCGGGGCCGACGGATCGACCAGATTCTCGATGCCGAGATAGCCGCAGGCAAGCGACGCGGCAAGCGCCAGATAGGGATTGGCGTCCGAGCTCGGCAGCCGGTTTTCCACCCGCCGCGCCGCCGGGTCGGAAACCGGAATACGGAAGGCGGTGGTGCGGTTGTCATAGCCCCAGGCGGTGTTGACCGGACAGGCCATGTCCGGCGTCAGCCGACGGTAGGAATTCACATAGGGCGCCATCATCACCAGCGTGGACGGAACATATTTCTGCATGCCGCCGATGAAATGGAAGAATTCCGGCGAGGGCTCGCCGTTTTCGAGCGAGAACACATTGCGGCCTGTCTCTATGTCCACGACCGACTGGTGGATATGCATGGCCGAACCCGGCTGGCCCTGCATGGGCTTTGCCATGAAGGTGGCGAAGGTGCCGTGCTTGGTCGCCGCCTCGCGAATGGTGCGCTTGAAATAGAACACCTGGTCGGCAAGCTCCAGCGGATCGCCGTGGCGCAGATTGATCTCGAGCTGGGCGGGGCCTTCCTCATGGATCAGCGTGTCGATCTCCAGCCCCTGGGCCTCGCAGAAATGGTAGATGTCGTCGATCAGTTCGTCGAACTCGTTGATGCCGGCGATCGAATAGGCCTGTCCGGCGACGATCGGACGGCCCGAGCGGCCGACCGGCGGGGTCAGCGGCAGGTCAGGATCGTCATTCTTGGCGACGAGGTAGAACTCGATCTCCGGCGCCACCACCGGCCGCCAGCCGCGCTTCTCGTAAAGCTCGACCACGCGCTTGAGCACGTTGCGCGGCGTATAGGGCACCTCTTCCCCGTCGGCGCCGACGACATCGCAGATCACCTGTGCGGTCGGATCGGTCTCCCAGGGCACCGCCGTCAGCGTCGAGAGGTCGGGCACCAGTTTGAGGTCGCTGTCGCGCGGTTCGTAACGGAAGCTGCCGCTCTCGTCGGGATATTCGCCGGAGATCGTGTGGCGATAGAGCGCGGAGGGAAGGGCAAGCGAGGTGTTGGAGGTGAATTTCGAGGACGGCATCATCTTGCCGCGCGGCACGCCGGCAAGATCCGGCGTGATGCACTCGATGTCCTCGATGCCGCGCAGCTTCAGCCAGCGGGCTGCGGCTTTCCAGTCTTCCACGCCGCGCGGCGGCGAGGGGGCTGCGGGCTTTGCGGGTTTCTTCGCCCGCTTGACCTTGCTTGTGTGCGTTCTGCTTGCGGCTTTGATCGTCGTCTTTTTTACTGGCATTTCACTCGCCGGTTTGTCATTGCGCGTGGGCGTATCATAACCACGGCGCGCGTCTTGGCGAGGGGGCATGTTGACTTTCTCTGCGCCGATGCAACCAGAGCCGCACGGGAACAGGCGGAAAATCATGGATGAATTCGATGTGATCATTATCGGCGCAGGCGCTGCGGGGTTGATGTGCGCCGCACGCGCGGGAAAACGGGGACGCAGGGTTCTTCTCGTTGATCACGCGAAGAAACCGGGCGAGAAAATCCGCATTTCCGGCGGCGGCCGCTGCAACTTCACCAATATCGGCGCCGGCCCGCAAAACTTCCTGAGCGAGAATCCGCATTTCGCCAAATCGGCGCTCGCGCGCTTCACGCCGGCGGATTTCATCGCGATGGTGGACCGCCACAACATCGCCTGGCACGAGAAGACGCTCGGGCAGCTTTTCTGCGACGGCTCGGCGAAGGAGATCATCGCCATGCTGCTGGCCGAATGCCGGGCCGGCAATGTCGAGATCAGGCTGGAGACGGCCGTCGCCGCTCTTGAACATTCCGGCGATCGTTTCACGCTGTCGCTTGAGGGGAAGCGGGTCACCGCACGGGCGCTGGTGATTGCCACCGGCGGCAAGTCCATCCCCAAGATGGGCGCGACGGGCTTTGCCTACGAGGTCGCCGGTCGCTTCGGCATTCGCGTCGTCGAGCCGCGGCCTGGCCTTGTGCCGTTCACGCTCGATCCGGGCCTACAGGCGGAATTGCAGCCGCTGACGGGTATCGGCGTTCCGGTCGAGGTCGCATGCCGAACCGGGCGGTTTCGCGAGGCCATGCTGTTTACCCATCGCGGTCTTTCCGGTCCTGCAATCCTGCAGGTTTCCTCCTACTGGTCGCCCGGCGACGCGGTGAACGTCAGGATCAGCCCGGATATTGCCCTCGCTGACGTGCTCACGGCGGCAAAGCGCGAAAACGGACGGCAGGGGGCCGCGAGCGCGCTCGCGACCTGGTTGCCGAAACGCCTCGCGCACTATTTCACCGAGCGTGCCGGTGCGGCGGGCCATCTTGCCGATCTTTCCGACAAGGCGCTCGCTCACCTTGCGGCTTCGATCCAGGACTGGCAGTTCAAGCCCGCCGGAACCGAGGGCTACCGCACGGCCGAAGTGACGCTCGGCGGCATCGATACCGAGGCACTCTCGTCACGGACGATGGAGGCACGCGCGGTGCCGGGACTCTATTTCATCGGCGAATGCGTCGATGTCACCGGATGGCTCGGTGGCTACAATTTCCAGTGGGCCTGGGCCTCCGGCGTCGCTGCCGGCGAGGCGCTGTGAGAAGTCCCGCCGCCGACAGAATGAGCGTGCCAACGGCCTGCGCTGATTTTCTAAGGAATGCAGGCAGGGTTCCGGAGAACCGGTCATAATAGTCATCTTCGGATAGAGGCCGATACTCCTGGGTATAGTAAAGGCTCAACAGCCGTCTGGTTCCGGTTCTGCGTGTCATGGCTATCACTCCTGTCGGTCATTCGACGGTCGTTCGAGACCGGTCGACGATCGGGCTTTCCTGTCGGGGAGGGCGGGAGGCTTCGCGCTCTCGCCGGGCGCTCCCTGTGGACTGCCTGAAAAATACCAGCGAAAATTGTCGTTTGAAACGCGCTGGAATGCAGGTTATTTTTCACTGATGAAAAACATACCCTGGTCCTACTATCAGCTTTTCCTCGCCGTGATCCGCCATGGCGGATTGAGCGGCGCTGCGGCGGAGCACGGCGTCAGTCCCGCCACGGCCGGCCGGCACATGCTGGATCTCGAACGCCGCCTCGGGCGCGCGCTGTTCGTGCGCAGCCAGCGCGGCTACAGTCTTACGCCCGAGGGCGAAACCCTGAACGCGTTGCTGACGGGGGCGGACGGGAGCTTTCGCAGGATCGATGACTGGCGCGGCGAGGCGGCGGCGCCGCAACTGGTCCGCCTGGCGCTCGGCACCTGGAATGCGTTTCTGATTTCGGCCCATATCGGCGAGATCTGCCGTGAGGATGATCCCTTCCGCCTGCAACTGCTCGTCGGCGAAGCGCGCGCGAGCCTCGCCCACCGCGAAAACGACATCGGGATCCGCTCCTTCGAGCCCGAGGAAAGCAATCTTGCCGCGCTCAGGCTGGGAACCGTCGCCTATGCGCCCTTCAGGGCGAGAAATGCGCCGCCCTCGGCCGGGCAGCGCTGGATCGCCGTCACGCGGGAGGCGGCGATTTCCGACTACCTGAAATGGCCGCATGAGGCCCGGGCGTCTGCGATCGTGCTGTCGGCAAGCCGCCCCCGCACCATGCTCGACCTCGTCGAGGCGGGCGCGGGCATCGCCGTCCTGCCCTGCTTCATCGGCGATACCAACCAGAGCCTTGCCCGAGCGGGGCCGATCATCGGCGATCTGAGCCACGGTCAGTGGCTCGTTCTGCATGACGAGGAACGCCATCGCCGCGCCGTGCGGCGCGTGGCCGACCGGCTGGCGAAGTTCATGAGAGCACGATTGGCGCTCTACGCTGGGAAAAGGGCGGACTCGGAGTACTGAAACGACGCGGTCCGAACCCGACCCGCCGCGTTGTAAAAATGCCACGGGGACGGTCAAACCCGCTCTTTCGGCTTCGTGCCGGGAATGTCAGCGTTGTCACAGGTTGAAGCCTGCAAATCCTTGAAATTAGAAAGGCTTAACAAGTTTCCCCTAGCCTTGGGCGGAAATTGGATCAAAGCAGGGTAATGAAATGGTTCATACAAAGAACGGCGTGCGCAGAAATCTTCTTTCTATCCTTGTCTCGGCAGCGGCTTTGACGGCGATCATACCTGCGGCCAATGCCCAGGAACTCGCCATCGAGCCATCGGCCGGTACGCTCGGCGTCGGGTTGACGGGCATCTACAAGCTCAACGAGAGCTTCGGCCTCAGCGGAACTGTCGCCGGTTTCAGCTACGAGCCTTCGGGCACCTATGAGGGCGCTGATTACGAGGGCACCTTCAAGGTGCTGACGGTCGGCGCCACGCTCGACTATTACGTCAACCAGTCTGATTTCCGCATCTCGGTCGGGGCACGCTACACGGACGACAATGCCAAGGGCACGTTCTCAATGTACAATCCCTATCTTGACGTTGTGGAAACGGCCGAGGTCAAGTTGACGCCGGAATACGACTTCCAGCCCTATTTCGGCATTGGCTACAACGCCGATCTCAATGACAGGATATCGCTGGATTTCTCATTGGGCGCCTACTACATGGGTACGCCCGATGTTCAGGAAAGCTGGTCTGGCACGGTCTACCAGCCGCTGCAGGACAGCATCGACGATTTCCGCAATGCAGCCAAGGACTACAAGTTCTACCCGGTTGCCCAGGTCGGCCTCCGCTACCGTTTCTGACGCGCGGACATGCTCTGAATTCCGGGAATGGGTGCGGCTCGGCTGCGCCCTTTCCGATGCATCGAAGCGCAGGGGATTGTCATTCCAGCAGGTCGGCGGGCGTCTCGATCCGGCGGGCCAGCGCGGCAAGGGCATTGCCGCTGATCCTGACGGAAACCGGTTCCTTCTCGGCGTTCCGGTTCCAGCGCGTCAGCATGGCCTCGATCTGTCCGGAGCCGATATCGACATCGCCCTCCAGCCGTACCCGGCCGTCCGCCGTTTTCATGACCATTTCGTCCAGGTGGATATTGGTGCCGGAAACGCTGCCCCGGCCCGAAACCGAGGTGAACGCGAAGGGCTCGCGCTTCAGCGGAGAGAATGCGAAATTGTTGCTTGTCGCGGCGGATTGCAGGATGTCGCCGAGATCGAGCCAGATCAGGCTGCCCTCACGCCCGGAAAACCTGAACCGGCCGCTCACGTCGTCATTTGCGCCCGCGCTCAGCGGCAACCGCGCTTCGTAGGACATTTCCAGGTCGAAATGATTGCTTTCAAGCGGAACGCTGAACCCCATCTGCTTGAAAAGAGGGGCCGAACGCACATTCTCGGCATTCATGCGGATCGTTGCGAAGCCATCGGTGCGCACGGCGAGATGCGCATAGAGGGAACCGTCATCCAGCAGGCTGTCGGCAATGTCGAAACTCGTCTGCGTGCCGGTGCGGATAATGCTGGCGGCAACGTCCCGAAGCGTCAGGTCCGACAGCCTGACGCTTCCTGCCGAAACGCGCAGGTCGAGCTCCGGCAGCGGCAGGTTGTCGCCGTCGTCCCCTTCATCGACGGGGGCAACCGCATCGATCCAGGCCGCGAGCGAGGATTGCGCGTCGCGCAGAGAGATGTCCTGCAGCGCCATGGTCGCGGAAATCCCGACCGGCCCTTCCGGCGAAGACGGAACGATGTCAAGAACGCCGTTGCCCTTGGCTGCGCCGATCGTCAGGTCCACCGGGGAGAAACGCAGCGAACCGCCGCTGCGCGAGACCTTGCCGTTCAGGGACGCGTTGTCGACATTGCGCAACAGGCTTGATTCAACGCCCATCCTTGCCATCAGTTCCTGCAGCGCGCTTGTGGAAAGCGAGAAGGTGCCGTTCAGCAGGTAGGGGCGGCTGCTGGAGGCCGTGCCGTCAAAGCGGATATCGGCGGTCTGGCTGGTGATGGAAAGATTGATCGGCGAGGCGTTTCCGGCGATCAGGCCCGCCGCCTTGCCGGCCTCCAGCGACAGCGTCGTGTCGCGTTCGGCCAGGATCGCCGATCCGGAGAGGCTGGCTCTACCGGAAAGGGTCGGCCAGTCCAGTTCGGCATTGACGCCCTTGATGACGCGCGTTTCCCCCTTTTCGGTAAAACCGAGCGTGCTGTTGGTCACCGAGAGCGCGCCGGGGCCAGCCGAGCGTCCGGGCGTATCGTTGCCTCCGCGCAGGTTTGCGATCGTCTTTCCCAGCGCGTTTGCCGGCGGTCCGCTCGCCTCGTCCGGCTGCTCGAGTATGATAACCGCTCCGTCAAGCTTCAGATCGGAGAAGGACGGCCTGCCGGAAAGGGCGCCGATAAAGCCGAAATCGGCGACGAGCCGGGCGCTGTTGCCGTAGATCAGCGGTCCGGTGCCGTCCGGCCGGGCGACGGAAACGGCTGTCGCCGTAATTCTCGGTCGCGGCCAGTAGCTGATGTCGAGATCGCCGCTGATGGTTGCCGGCGCGCCGAGCCAGCCGGACAGTTCGTCTTCCAGGTTGTCGGCCATGGCTTGCGGCGTGATGATGACGGGGACCAGATAATAGACCGCAACGCCGGCGAGAAGGACGATAGCGAGCAGGATACGCGCCGGGCGCCCCATGCGCCTTTCCGATCGCTTGGATTTCTTGGGATTTCTCATCGGGGCGGGTCTTCGGTTGCTGAGAACATTGTGGGGCGATAGCGGAAAATCGGAGAGGACACAATCGCCAAGGCTAAGGGCAGGCGGAAGACGGCTGCGGTCTGGCCGAGTATCAGCCCGGGCGGGAATGATAGCGTGCGGCGGATGGGTACGGCAATCAAAAGATGTTTTTTGCCGGTCCCGCACCCGAGGAAAGGCTCTGCCTTCGCCCGCGCGGACCGGTTCGATCCGAGTTAATTCGCCGTCTGCCATTGCATTCTGCAGGGCAAGGGCCTATATCACCGTCATCGACCATTGCTTGCGACGTTGTCCGAGGGCCGTATGGCTCCGTCTGATTTCCTCTCAAAATCGATCTAACTCCGCGAGGTATTGCGGAAATCACGACGATTGAAAGGAAATCGTTATGAATAATGGCACCGTCGAATGGTTCAACGCCACCAAGGGCTTCGGTTTCATCCAGCCCGATGATGGCAGCACGGACGTGTTTGTGCACATCTCTGCCGTGGAGCGCGCTGGTATGCAGTCGCTGAATGACGGACAGAAACTTCGCTACGACATTGTCCGCGATAATCGCTCTGGAAAGAGCGCGGCCGACAACCTTCAGGCGGCTTGATTTTTTGCTTTCCCGGTTGACCACGGATGTACTGGCAGCCGGATCGTGCAAGACGGAAATTCTTCGTCTATTCAAGCCCGACGTAATTTGTCATCGCTGTCGCTGACCACGGATGTACTGGCAGTGACAACAGAGGAGGTCGGGTTAGTCCCGGCCTTTTTGTTTTCGCTCCGCTCCTGCGCGTCCGGTTCCGGACCTGCGCGGCGGGCGGATGCGGAGAAACGGAAACTGGAACAAGGAGGTTTTCTTGCAGGTACTGGTAAGAGATAACAATGTCGATCAGGCGCTTCGCGTCCTGAAGAAGAAAATGCAGCGCGAAGGCATCTTTCGGGAGATGCGTGCGCGTCGTTCTTACGAGAAGCCTTCGGAAAAACGCAACCGCGAGGCAGGCGAGGCCGTGCGCCGCCTGCGCAAACTGAAGCGCAAGCAGCTGCAGCGCGAAGGACTGATCCCGTCGCGCAAGAAGCGGTAAGGGCTTGAAACGGGCAGCCGCCCAGGCTGCCGGCCCGCAAATTCTCCATTCGAAGGAGACCCGTGCATGACCGCAACCAAAGATGAATTCTTCAAGCCCGGACGGATGTCGGCCTCCGACAAGGCATCGATTACCGACCGCACGGCAAAAGCGATCATCGCGGAAGAGGCAACGCAATTGCAGTCCAAGACCGAGCGCCTCAGGCGTTTGCGGCTGGAGCGCGAGGCGGCCGAACCGGCGCCCGCAAAGAAAAAGGCAAAGCGCTCCGCCTGAGGCGCGCGCATCCTTTCATTGCCTAAACGGCCTGCCTTCCGGCGGGCCGTTTCTCGTTTGCGGTAGACAATGCCGTCGAAGACACAGTGTTCATCACCGGAGAATTGAAGACGGCCGCCGCGGTGTGCACATAACGGGACAACAGGCGCCGCAACAGGCGTGTCATCCCTTGCGGGGTTCGCCCGCAGATGAAAGGTTTGCCTACCATGAAGAAAATCGGATTTCTGTCTTTCGGGCACTGGACGCCGTCGCCGCAGTCCGGCACGCGTTCGGCGGAAGACGCGCTGCTCCAGTCGATCGATCTGGCCGTGGCCGCCGAGGCGCTCGGCGCCGATGGCGCCTATTTCCGCGTCCATCATTTCGCCCGCCAGCTTGCCTCGCCCTTTCCGCTGCTCGCCGCGATCGGCGCGAAGACCAGTCAGATCGAAATCGGCACGGGCGTGATCGACATGCGCTACGAGAACCCGGCCTATATGGTCGAAGACGCCGGCGCCGCCGATCTTATTGCCGGCGGACGCCTGCAACTCGGCATCTCGCGAGGCTCTCCCGAGCAGGTGATCGACGGCTGGCGGCATTTCGGCCATATCCCGCAAGAGGGCGAGGATGATGCGGCGATGGCGCGCCGCCACACCGAGCTTTTCCTGGACCGTCTCGAAGGGAAGGGCTTTGCCGAACCCAATCCGCGTCCGATGTTTCCCAATCCGCCCGGCCTGTTGCGCATCGAGCCGCATTCCGAAGGCCTGCGCAGGCGCATCTGGTGGGGGTCGGCCACCAATGCGACGGCCGAGTGGGCGGCGCGGCTTGGCATGAACCTGCAAAGCTCTACGCTGAAGTTCGACGAGACGGGGGAGCCGTTGCACAGGCAGCAGGCCGACCAGATTCGCGCCTTCCGCGCTGCCTGGAAGGAGGCCGGCCACGACTGGAGCCCGCGCGTTTCCGTCAGCCGTTCGATCTTCGCGCTTGTCAGCGACATGGACCGCGCCTATTTCGGCCGCGGCGGCAACGAGCAGGACACGATCGGCTATCTTGACGAGAAGACGCGCGCCGTCTTTGGCCGCTCCTATGCGGCCGAGCCCGACCGGTTGATCGAACAGCTGAAGGGCGACGAGGCGATTGCCGAGGCCGACACGCTGCTTCTGACGGTGCCGAACCAGCTGGGCGTCGCCTATAACGCCCATGTGATCGAGGCAATCCTGAAACATGTCGCGCCGGGTCTCGGCTGGCGTTGACGGCAAGGCCTGATCCCGTCTCCTGTCGAGGCGCGCCGCGTTCGAAAGCGCGGCGCGCCTTTTTTGGTGTGAAGACACAAAATGCCGTTTGCGAACTTATCAGTGCTTGCTGAAAAGCGTGTTCGAATCTACGCTCTTGTAAACAAAGGTAAAATAACACGAGAATTTTGCCTGTTTCCGGGTGGGGGCTCGGGGAGGACGCGGCATGCGTCACTTCGTGCATTGCGGAAAAAAGGGGTCATGAGTTGCAGTTCTTCGATTCGCTCTTCAATTACATCAATGATTTGACATGGGGCTGGGCGCTCGTGCCCTTCCTCGTCGTGCTCGGCGTGTTTTTCACCATCGCCAGCGGCTTCGTGCAGTTCCGTTTCTTCAAGCGCATGTTCGGCGTCCTCTGGGGCGATGAGGACGGCGATCCGAGCAAGATCAGCGCCCGCGAGGCGCTTTTTGTTTCCGTCGGTGGGCGCGTCGGCGGCGGAAACATTGCCGGCGTGGCGGTTGCGATCACGGCCGGCGGTCCGGGCGCGGTGTTCTGGATGTGGGCCATCGCGCTCGTCGGCATGTGTTCCGGCCTGGTCGAGGCGACGCTGGCGCAGGCGTTCAAGCGGACAACCGCGGAAGGGGACTATCGCGGCGGCCCGGCGCGCGCCATCATTCACGGGCTGGGCGAAAACTACCGCTGGCTGGCGATCATCTATGCCATCTGCCTGATCGCCTCCTTCGCCATCGGCTTCAATGCCTTTCAGGGAAACACTGTTGCAGGCGCCGCTGCCGACAGTATGGGGGTTCCGCGCTATGCGACGGGCATCCTGCTGGCCGCCGCCACCGGCTTCATCGTCTATGGCGGCATCCACCGCATCGCCAAGGCCTCCGACATCATCATCCCGATCATGGCCTTTGGCTATATCGCCATGGCCGTTGTGATCATCCTGATGAACATCACCGCGCTTCCGGGCGTGATCTGGGATATCGTCGCCAACGCCATCGGCTTGCGCGAAGCGGTCGCCGGCGGCGTCGGCGCGGCGGTCGCCAACGGCCTGAGGCGCGGCCTGTTCTCCAACGAGGCCGGGCTTGGTTCCGCGCCGAACGTCGCCGCCACCGCCTATGTGCGCCATCCGGTCAGCCAGGGCATCACCCAGAGCTTCTCCGTGTTCATCGACACGATGATCATCTGCTCGTGCACGGCTTTCGTCATCTTGCTTGGCGATGTCTACCAGCCGGGCCAGGCGGATGTGGACGGGGTCATCCTCACCCAGCAGAGCATGGTCGACCATGTCGGCAACTGGGCGCAGTATTACCTGACGGTCGCCATTTTCCTGTTTTCCTTCTCGTCGATCATCTACAACTACTATCTCGGCGAGAACGCGCTGGCCTTCATGACGGAAAAGCCGAGCGCGGTGCATGTCCTCAGGATCGTGATCGTCGCGATCGTGTTTGTCGGCGCGGTCGCCCCCGGCGCTACGGCGGTTTTCAACTTCTCCGATCCGATGATGGGCATCCTGGCAGTGGTCAACCTGCTGGCGATGATGATGCTGTTCCCGATCGCGCTCAGGCTGATCAATGATTTCCGAGCGCAACTCGCCGCCGGGATCAGGCGTCCGATCTTCGACCCCAAGAAGTTTCCGGATCTCGATACGGATGAGACGGCCTGGCCGGACGCGCGATAGAGCATTTCGCAGTCGGATGGAAACATCTGACGTTAAGCGAAAATGCGTCAAAACAAATAGATAGAGCGGTTGCGTGTTTCCAAGAAAGGCGGAACCGCTCTAGCGCCGGGCGGGGCCCGATCTTCAGGACGCGGCGGTGCAAGCCCGCCGCGTTCCCTTTGAAATATACCGGAGGACGTCCGTCATGATGACATTGCCGTTTTTTATCTGCGCCGCCGCGCTCTACAGCGCCTGGCGCGGGCACCGCGGCCTTGCCGCGCTTCTGACCGTGATTGCGGTTCTGGTGCTCTTCGTCCTTTTCAGATTGCACGCGACAGACGTGCTCGACATCGATCTTTGAGGTGATCCATGCCTGTCCGTATTGCCCATCTTCTGAATGTGCTGGCGCTTCTCGCCATTTCGGTCGTTCTTCTGTTCGCCTTTTATGACCAGTTCGCAAACGGCGACCTGCCATGCCCGCTCTGCCTGCTGCAGCGCGCCGGTTTCGTCATCGTTGGAACGGGTCTGGCGCTGAACGTGTTGTTGGGCGTCGATGCCCGGCACTATGGCCTGATGCTTCTGGGCGCGGTTGCTGGCGGTGCGGCGGCGCTGCGCCAGGTGGCGCTGCATGTCGTGCCCGGAACGGGCGGCTATGGCGCGCCCTTCCTCGGCATGCATTTCTACAGCTGGGCGTTTCTTCTGTTCGCCGTCGTCGTCCTCGGTACGGGCGTCATGCTGGTGCTTGGGCCGGCGCGGGTTTCCGAGCGGGTGCGGCGCGGCGGGCTCGGCCTTCTGGCCGTTGCCCTGTTCGCAGTGATGGCGCTCGGCAACGGCGTTTCCACGCTTGCCGAATGCGGCGTCGGGCTCTGCCCGGACAATCCGACGAGTTACGAGGCGCTCGATTCGCTGCTCGGCCGCTGAGCCGCATTGCGGGAGACCGCCGGTCCTGCCTCGTACCAGCCCTTCGTCCGGTTGACGATGGCAACGACCGAGAGCATGACCGGCACCTCGATAAGGACGCCGACGACGGTTGCCAGCGCCGCCCCCGAGTTGAAGCCGAAGAGCGATATGGCGGCGGCGACGGCAAGCTCGAAGAAGTTCGATGCGCCGATAAGGGCCGAGGGGCCGGCCACGCAGTGCTCCTCGCCCGAGGCGCGGTTGAGCAGATAGGCAAGGCCAGAGTTGAAATAGACCTGAATCAGGATCGGCACGGCCAGAAGCGCGATGATCATCGGCTGCGCCAGGATTTGCTCGCCCTGGAAGGCAAAGAGCAGCACCAGCGTCGCCAGCAGCGCGACCAGAGAGGCGGGCTGGATCTTTGCAAGCAATGCATCGAGCCTTGCCGTCGAGCCGTTCCGGATCAGGCTCTTGCGGAGGACCTGTGAAATGATCACCGGAATGACGATGTAAAGCGCCACCGACAGCACCAGCGTCGACCACGGTACGGTAATGGCCGAAAGCCCGAGCAGAAGGGCGACGATCGGGGCGAAGGCGACGATCATGATCGCGTCGTTCAGCGCCACCTGCGACAGGGTGAAATGCGGCTCGCCCTTCGTCAGGTTCGACCAGACGAACACCATGGCGGTGCAGGGGGCGGCGGCCAGGATGATGAGGCCGGCGATATAGCTGTCGATCTGGTCGGCCGGCAGCATCGGCCGGAACAGCCAGCCGATGAACAGCCAGCCGAGCAAGGCCATGGAAAACGGCTTCACCGCCCAGTTGACAAACAGCGTGACCGAGATGCCGCGCCAGTGGCGACCCACCTCGGCAAGCGCCGAGAAGTCGATCTTCAGCAGCATCGGGATGATCATCAGCCAGATGAGCACAGCGACAGGCAGGTTGACGCGCGCGATCTCAAGCGCGCCGATGGCGACGAAGACGGAAGGGAAGAAATGGCCGAGCGCGATGCCGACGACGATGCACAGCGCGACCCAGAGGGTCAGGTATCTTTCGAATGTGGACATGTCAGTCAGCCTTCCGGGCTTTCTCGGTGGCGCCTTCCATGGCGCCGATCTGCTTCAGCTTGCTGTCCGGGTCCTCCGGTCCGCCTTCATCCCGGTAGAGGTTGATGAAAGCCATGATCCGGCTTTTCAGATAGGTCGCGGTCTGGGCAAAGGCCCGCAGCTTTTCCTCGTGGGTGCCTTCCACATGGCTCGGATCCTCGACGCCCCAGTGGGCGCGTTTGCCGGGGCCGCGCATGATCGGGCAGGCCTCGCCGGCCGCGCTGTCACAGACGGTGATGATGAAATCGACTTCCGGCGCGCCGGGCTGGGTGAACTCGTCCCAGCTTTTCGAACGGAAGCCCTCGGAGCGGTAGCCCATCGCCTTCAGGGTTTCCAGCGCAAGCGGGTTGGGCGCGTCCTTCGGGTGGCTTCCGGCGGAAAAGGCGCGGAACCGGCCGTTGCCCTCGCCGTTGAGGATCGATTCGGCGAGAATCGACCGGGCGGAATTGCCGGTGCAGAGAAAAAGAACGTTCAGGGTCTTCTCGGTCATGGCTTCATGCCTCCGTAGGGTGTGTTTCGCAGCAAGGCGCCAGATCCTCGATCAGCGGCGCGCAGAGATCCGGGTTGCCGCCGCAGCAGTCGCGGAGCAGGAACAGCATGGCCGCGCGCAATCGTTCGAGGTTGGCGCGGTAGATAATGGACCGTCCCTGTCTCAGGCCGGTGACAATGCCCGCCTGCGTCAGCGTGTTGAGATGGGCCGACATGGTGTTCTGCGGTATCTCAAGCCTGCGCGCGAGGTCACCCGCGGCAATGCCCTCCGGCTCTGCTGCAACGAGCAGGCGGAAGGCCTGAAGCCGGGTGGGCTGGGCAAGGGCGGCGAGCACCGATATTGTTTCTGTGTTATCCATATATCCAGAATAATGGATATAATATGAAAGTCAATGACCTTCGACCGCGCGGATTTCACGCGGGGTTGCCAGCCCGGGAGGATGAACATTATGGTCTGCCCGGGACAAGGCGCTCGTCATGCGCTCAGTCGGGAGAAGCCTTTTGAAACAATGCCTGATGCTGGACGTGGATGGCGTCCTCGTTCACCCGCAGAACGGCAGGTCGTGGGCCGAAGACATGAAGCGGGATCTCGGCATCGATCCCGATCGGCTCGCAACCGATTTCTTCAATGCCCATTGGCCGGATGTCATTCTCGGACGGAAGCCGTTGCGGGATGCACTGGAGACCTGTCTTCCGGCGCTGTCCGATGCGGTCTCGGCCGAAACCTTCATGACCTACTGGTTCGAGCGGGATTCAGCGGTGGACGTCGCAGTTCTGGAGGATCTGCGGGCACTGAAGCAAAACGGCCTGAAAGTCTATCTTGCCACCAATCAGGAGCACCAGCGCGCCCGCTATCTGATGGATGCGATGGGTTTCGCCGCCCATGTGGACGGCATCGTCTATTCAGCCGCGCTCGGCGTCAAAAAGCCGTCGGCCGCTTTCTTCGCGCAGGCAGAGGCAAGAACGGGTTTCAGCGCGCACGAAATCGTGTTCGTTGATGATGCGAAGGCCAATGTCGACGCGGCGCGTGCCCGAGGCTGGATGGCCTGCCACTGGAGCGGCGCTGACCGGCTGATCGATCTCGTCGCCTGAGGGGCGCCAAACCTCAAAGGCTCGTGCGCGACCTGAGCGCCGCCACCAGCGTGCCCTCGTCCAGATAGTCGAGCTCGCCGCCGACCGGCACGCCATGGGCGAGACGGGTGACCTTGATGTCCATGCCTTCGAGCTGGTCGGTGATGTAGTGGGCGGTCGCCTGGCCCTCGACCGTGGCGTTGACGGCGATGATCAGTTCCTTGACCTCGCCGGTCTTCACCCGGTCGACAAGGGCGGCAATCGTCAGGTCGTCCGGCCCGATGCCGTCAAGCGGCGAAAGCGTGCCGCCAAGCACGTGATAGGCGGCATTCAGCGCCGCCGCCCGCTCCAGCGCCCACAGATCGCCGACATCCTCGACCACGATCACGAGGCTCTGGTCCCGCGTCGGATCGGTGCAGATCGTGCAGGGATCTGCGGTGTCGACATTGCCGCAGGTCGAGCAGATCTTCACCTTGTCATAGGCATCCTGCATGGCGCCCGACAAGGGGCCCATCAACTGGTCGCGCTTCTTGATCAGATGCAACGCCGCCCGCCGCGCCGAACGCGGCCCAAGCCCCGGCACCTTCGCCAGAAGCTGGATCAGTTTTTCGATTTCGGGACCGGTGACTCGTTTTGCCATAAGGGCGCTTTAGCCTATCGAATGCCGGATTGGAATGATCATCGCGTCGCGATCGCCGCAGCCGCGCCGCCGATCATGCCGGCGGAGATGCGGTTGGCGATCTTCATGGCGCGCGGGCTTTTCAGGAAACGCCGCGCCTTGGCGGCCATGAAGACCCAGGAGAGATCGACAATGGCGAGCACGACCAGAAGCGTTGCCGTCAGTTCGACCCAGCCGAGAAGCGTGACGCTGCCGAGATCGATGATGGTCGGCAGGAGCGCGACGTAGAACATCATGATCTTCGGATTGCCGAGCGTGACGCTCATGCCGGTCAGGAACATCTTCCAGCCGGAACCGGCGCTCGGCAGACCCTCGCCGTCTGCCGCCGGATCGGCGGTCCACATCTTCCACGCCAGCCAGACGAGATAGGCGACGCCCGCCCATTTGATGGCGATGAAGACGTCGTGGAAGCTCGAGGCCACGGCGACCAGTCCGAAGACGGCCAGCGTCAGCCACAGCGCCTCGCCCAGCCACATCGCCGCCATGAAGGGCAGCACATCGCGGTGCCCGCGCGAGAGCACGCGGGCGACAAGCGCCGCCACGCTCGGCCCCGGCGAGCCCGCGGCAACGAAAAGCGTGATGGCGAAAAGGGCAAGCGCGCCGATGGTCATGGCGCGATCCTAGAACGGCAGCTTCATGCCGGGCGGGATCGGCAGGCCGGCGGTCAGTTCCTTGGTCATTTCCTCGGCCTTCTGCTCGGCGCGGCCCTTGGCATCGCGATGGGCGGCGACGATCAGGTCCTCGAGCATTTCGGCGTCGTCCTCGGAAAGCAGCGTCGGGTCGATCTTGATGGAGATCATCTCGCCCTTGCCGGTCATCTTCACATTGACCATGCCGCCGCCGGAAACGCCATCGACCTCAACGGCCGCAATGTCCTGCTGCAGTTGCTCCATCTTGGCCTGCATTTCCTTCATCTTGCCCATCATGCCCATCAGGTCGCGCATGGTATTCTCCTCATTTTCTGTTCAAAATCAAAAGGTTCTCTATCAGTCGTCGAGATCGTCTTCGGGAAGGACGTCGCCATCCTCGTTGACGGCGGCGTCGGGCAGGCCGTCAGCGCCGCCTTCCGCAGTCTCCGTCTCTTCCGCCCGCACGCGCACATCGGTGATCCTGGCGCCGGGAAAGAATTTCAGGATCGAGGCCACTTCCGGATCCTCGCGGGCATCGCGGAAAAGCTTGTCCCGCGCCGCCGTTTCCGCCTCCACAAGCGTTGCCTCGCCCTTCTCGCGGCTGAGGCTGACGAACCAGCTTTCGCCGGTCCATTCGCGCAGCTTCGCGCCGAGTTCATTCAGAAAGGTCTGCGACGCCCCGTCTTCCAGATTGACCTCGAGCCTGCCGGGCTCAAGGCGCACGAGGCGGACGAAATTACGGATCTGCGCGCGGATCAGCGGCGCGCGGTGTTTGGAGCAAAGATCCGTAATATCCTGAAGGGACTTGATTGCGGAAGTCTTCGGCGGTTCCGGCGCGCTGGCCACTGCCGGTTCGGGCGCTGGCTCCTCCTCCACCGGTGCGGCCTCGCCGGGCTCCGGCCGCGGCGTTTCGGAAGTCTGTGGGCGCAGCATGGTCACCGTCGCGGACGGTCGGGAGGCCGGCTCGCCGGCGCGCGCGGATGACGCCGCGCGGGCGCTCGTTGCGCCATTCGTCCCGCCACCCTGGGGCGACGGCGCGGAAGGGCGCGACGGCGGGATTTGCGCCTCGCCGCTTTCAAGCGCCAGCAGGCGGCGCGCGGCATCCTCGGGCGAGGGCAGGTGGGCGGCGTGGGTCAGGCGGATCAGCACCATCTCGGCCGCGCCATAGGGGCGGGCGGCGTTCTCCGTCTCGGGAATGCCCTTCAGCAGCATCTGCCAGATGCGCGACAGGGCGGAAACGGCAACGCTTTCGGCGAATTCACGGCCCTTCGTCCGTTCGATCTCACTCAGCGAGACGTCATCGGCGCCTTCCGGCACATATTTCAGTCGCGTCACCAGATGGGTGAAATCGGCAAGGTCATTGAGCACGACCACCGGATTGGCGCCGGCTTCGTACTGCGCCAGAAACTCATCCAGCGCCGCCTTTACGTCGCCGCTGACGACATGGCCGAACAGGTCGACGATGCGGGCGCGGTCGGCAAGGCCGAGCATGGCGCGCACGGCGGCGGCCTCCACATGGCCGTTGCCGTGGGAGATGGCCTGGTCAAGCAGGGAAAGCCCGTCGCGCGCCGAACCCTCGGCCGCGCGCGCGATCATCGACACCGCCTCGTCCTCGATCGTCACGCCTTCCTTGGCCGAGATCGTCGAGAACAGCCGCACCAGGTCGGCGGCGGGAATGCGGCGCAGGTCGAAGCGCTGGCAGCGCGACAGCACCGTGATCGGCACCTTGCGGATTTCGGTGGTGGCGAAGATGAACTTCACATGTTCCGGCGGCTCTTCCAGCGTCTTCAACAACCCGTTGAAGGCCTGGGTGGACAGCATATGCACTTCGTCGATGATGTAGACCTTGTAGCGCGCCGTCGACGGCCGGTAGCGCACCTGGTCGATGATCTCGCGGATATCATCGATGCCGGTGTGGGAGGCGGCGTCCATCTCGATCACGTCGACATGGCGGCCGTCCATGATCGCCTGGCAGTGCTCGCCGATCTCCTTCAGGTCGATCGTCGGCTTGTCGACCGTATCGGTCTTGTAATTGAGGCCGCGCGCCAGAATGCGCGCCGTCGTCGTCTTGCCCACCCCGCGCACGCCCGTCAGCATATAGGCCTGCGCGATCCGGCCGGTCTCGAACGCGTTGGTCAGCGTGCGCACCATCGGCTCCTGGCCGACCATCAGGTCGGAGAAGTCCTTCGGGCGGTATTTGCGCGCCAGAACGCGGTAACCGCTGTCGTCGGAAGCGGTCTTGTTCGGTTCAATCTCGGATGCGTCGTCGGCCATTGCCACTCATATCGGTTGTTGTCCGGCCGGCTTCAACGGCCGGCAGGCGGCGAGCATAGTCGAGACCCGGCGCGGGAGTCACGAAAGCCGCGGCAGTTTGGCAGAGCCGGAGGGGAAATGCACAGGATTTTTGGAGGCCGGCGGCAGGTTCGCCTCAAGGGGCGGGCTCCTGGCAGACATCGACCCACTCGGCGCCGGTAATCTCGGCGATGCGTTCGGGCGCGATGCGCACGGCGGCATTGCGGGCGCCCGCCGCGGGATAGACCACGTCGAAGGCTTTCAGGCTGACATCGCAATAGACCGTAATCGGCTCGGCCAGACCGAAGGGACATACGCCGCCGACCGGATGGCCGGTAATCGCCTCGACCTCTCCAAGCGGCAACATGCGCACCTTGCCGCCGAAGGCCGCCTTGGCCTTCCTGTTGTCAATGCGGGCATCGCCGCGGGCAACCAGCAGGAAGCGTTCGTCCTTGACCGAAAAGGAGAGCGTCTTGGCAATCTGCGCGGGGGCGACCGCGTGAGCGGCGGCCGCCTCTTCCACCGTGGCGCTGCTTTCTTCCGTCTCGATGATCGCAA
>NZ_CFHTCS010000031.1:0-21498 GCF_984369615.1 Martelella sp.
AGGCAGTACACGTATACTACAGCTGTACTAGTACATGTACAGTACAGTACCCTGCACACGTAGTAGATCTAGCTAGTATATGTACGGTACCAGAATTGTAGGTACAGCTGTAGCTCATACGACAAAGTTGGTTTTGTCTACAGTGCTGTGCCGTGCTGTACCACTGTGCGCACACTTGTTGTGTTACCGCATGTGTCCTTGCTTCCTCGCCGAGAAGCAGCAGGATGGCGCCGAACATCGGACCCCACAGCGTGCCCCGCCCGCCGATGATGCAGACGACGGCGATCTGAACGCTGAGCGCCACGCCAAAGACCTTTTCCGGGCTGATGAACAGCACGAACTGGGCATAGAAGGTTCCGCCAATCGCAGTCATGGCGGCGCTCAGCACATAGGCAATGAGCTTGTAGCGCCTGACATTGACGCCGAGCGCGAGGGCTGCCTCCTGGTCGTTTCTGATCGCGGTCAGATAGGCGCCGAAACGCGAGCGCAGGGCCGCGCGGTTGATGAGAAAGGCGAGGCCGACCATCACCACCGCCACGGCGTAGTAGAATTCCTTGCGGGTGTGCTGGAACATCGCCGGCGCGTCGCGCAGCAGCGTTACCTCCAGTCCGCGCGGTCCGCCGAGCAGACCGTGGGTGTTTTCCACGATGATGCGCAGCACCATGGTGGCGGCAATCGTCGCCAGCGCGAAATACGCGCCCCGAAGCCGGAAGCAGGGCAGCCCGATGAGGGCGGCCAGTACGCCGGCGATCACCGCGCCGGCGAGCATGCCGATCCATGGGGTGAGCCCGAAATCGATGAACAGCACGGTTGAACTATAGGCGCCGATGCCGAACCAGGCCGCATGGCCGAGCGAGAGCTGACCGCCGATCCCGCCGATCAGGTTCCAGGCATAGGCAAGATAGGCGTAGAGCAGAACCAGAATGACGATCGAGAGCGAGTAAGGATTGGAAAAGACGAAGGGAATGCCAAGGACAAGAACCGCGACAAGGCCTCCGATAAGCAGTTTCGATGGCATGGTCATTCGCGCTCCAGTCCAAACAGACCCGCCGGCCGGACGTAGAGCACGGCGAGAAATACGATGAAGATCAGCGCTTCGGCGAAGGATACGGGCACGAACTGCGCGCCGACGGATTCGAGAATGCCGATGATGATCCCGCCCCAGAAAGCGCCGCCGATCGAACCCATGCCGCCCAGTACGACGATGATGAAGGCGCGCAGGCCGAAAATGTCGCCCACGAACGGGTTCACCGGATAAAGCGGCACCAGCAGACAGCCGGCGACGCCGACGACCGCGAGGCCGATCGCGAAGGACATCTGGTAGACGTGGGCGCTGTCGATGCCGAGCACGCTTGCGGCTTCCCGGTCCTGGCCGGTCGCGCGGATCATGCGGCCGCTGCGGGTCTTCCCCAGATAGATGATCACGCCGATCGTCACCAATGTGGCGATGACAAAGCCCGCGATCTGCGGCAGCGAGAAGATCAGGTCACCGATCAGGACGATCTCGTTCGACCAGTTGCCGGACATGACCTGGTAATCCGGCCCCGCAATCATCAGGAACAGGTGATCGAGGAAAATCCAGAGGCCGGTGGTGAAGATCAGCACCCCGATCGGCTCCCGGGTTGCTTCCTTGGCGTAGATCGGCTCGATCATGAAGCGCTGGATGTAATAGCCGGCGACAAACAGGATGGCCGCGACGGGAACGATGACGGCGAGAGGATGCAGCCCGAGGCTCCGGGTCGCCCAGACCGCGATATACATCGCGATCATCAGGAATGAGCCGTGGGCGAAATTGATGATTTTCATCACGCCAAACTGGAGGCTGAGGCCCAGGGCAATCAGCCCGTAGACCGCGCCGCTCGCGATCCCGTTCAGGAGCGCCTGAAGTAATATGGTCGACATGGATCGGCCCTTGAATGAGTGTCTGGTGCAGGAGCCGCCCTTCGCGCGAAGGGCGGCGATGCTGACGTTCGATCGGATGGGATCAGTGGGCGGCCTTGCCGGCGGGCCACTTCATTTCGTAGCCGGGGGCTGCAACCTGCTCGGGCCAGACGGTGCGGTAGACGCCATCGGAGATCTGCTGGACGACGAAGCGCTTCCTGGTGTTCTGGCCCTTCTCGTCGAACACCACGTCGTAGCCGAGCAGCTTGGCGACGTCATTGCCTTCGAACCGGGTTTCGGCGAGCGCATCGCGGATTGCGTCCGGCTCGGCGGAGCCGGCGCGTTCCAGGGCGTCCTTGAGGATCCAGACGACGGAATAGGCGACGACCGAGAACTCGGACGGCTCAGTGCCGTATGTCGCGACATAGCTGTCCCAGAAATCCCTGGCGAAAGGGGTGTTGATGGTCGACTCGTAGCCGGCCCAGCCATTGGTGCTGACGATGCCTTCCGTTCCGGCCTCGCCGACGGAGGGAATGAAGGACGGATCGACCTGGCCGGCGCCGCTGCCGATGACCGCCTTGGCGTCGATCTGCATCTGCGCGATCAGCTTGTGAAGCTGGATGGCGTCGGCGGCATAGGCGGTGACCGAAATCACGTCGGGCTTGCGACCCTTTACCTTCAGGACCAACGGCCTGAGATCCGGCGCATTGGCGGGATAGGATTCATCAAGCACGACCTCGATCCCGGCCTCGTCGAAGCGCTGGCGCAGGCGCTGCGCCAGATCCTGGCCCCAATCGGTGTTCTCGTAGATGATCGCCGCGGTTTTCGCCGGGTCGCCGGTCTTCTCGTTCGCCCAGGCCACGAAATCGACAACGCTGTCAGCATTGCCCGAAGAGGGAACCTGCGTGGGGCGGAACACATATTTGTAGCCGCGCTCTGTGATGTCGGCCTTGGCTGCCAGATCGACGATCCACGGAACGCCGTATTTTTCCGCGACGGCCGTGGCCGGAAAGGTGACCGAACTCTGAAAGGCGCCGATCATGACCGAGACGTCCTCGACGGTGATCAGCCTCTCGGCCTCGGTGAGGGCAACCTTGGGATCGCCGCGCGAATCCACTTCGAGAAGCTCGATCGGGGCCCCGTCAAGCGATGCAATCCCTCCGGCGGCATTGATCTGCTCGACCGCCATGTGAGTCGCCCTGCTCATCTCCTGGCCGATCGAGGCAGCAGCGCCGCCCGAAAGCGGGATGATATAGCCAACCTTGACGGGATCTGCAGCGATCGCCGGCAGGACGCCTGTCAGTACGCCGAGCGCCGAAAGCGCAGCGGATGCGAGTAATTTCCGAAAACCGTTCATGTTTCAATCTCCTCCTGCTCTTCATCAAATATGACATTAGTGTCAGCGCCAAATTCGCTTCTACAAACGCAAATCCCGAAGAGTGAAGAATAGATAACTGACACTGATGTCAGTGTCAATTGAAAGCTTCGAAAATCGATTTCCGAGGTTTGCAGCCTCTTGATCAATGGCTCGAATATTAAGGGAAATTTTCCCGATGCAGGCCCTGATTTACGATTGAAACGAGGTGACATAAATGTCAGTGTTGCGGTCAGGCGCGCGACCATAACCGAACAGCGGAACCACTATTGAGACAGCCAGCACACTCCAAGCCAGAGCGCAGCTCGAGCCATGACACCGAAACCCTCATCCTGCAGGCGGCGGAGGCGGTCTTCTCGCAGAAGGGCTACTTCGGAACGACGGTCGCCGACATCGTCGAGCGAGCGGGCGTGAGCAGGGGAGCGTTCTACCTCTATTTCAAGAATCGCAACGAGGTGTTCTCGGCTATTCTTGCGACCGTTGTGGGGGAGATGTTCATGCTGTCTGCCTCGCGCCAGTCGGGCACGCCGCAGCAGCGCGTCGAAAATGCCAATCGCACCTATATGGAGATGTTCTATCGCCACCGGGCCTTCATGCGCAGCGTCATTCAGGTCGCCACCTTCGATACCGAAGTGGCGGAAACGCTGAACGAACTGCGCGCGAAGTTCATCAACCGCGTCCGCGAACATATCGAACGCGGCGTCGAAAGCGGAAAATGCCATGATGTCGACCCGGACATTGCATCCTTCCTGCTGGTCATCATGGTCGAGTTCACATCCTACAGCTGGCTTTCTTTCGACTGGCAGCCGAAATCCGGTGATTTCGATTTCGACAAGGTTGTAAAGGAAGCAAGCAGCATATGGAGCCGCGCCATCTACAAGGTGCCCGAAGGGGATGCCGGATCCGGAAACGAAACGTGAAAACCCGCGCGGGCCTTTGCTGCCATCGTGTTTCGCGGGCGGCAGATCGCCAGGAAGATCGGCGACCTGCCGGCGTCAGTGATCGACGATACGCTCGACGTCTTTAGGATCGATCCATGGCTCGCCCGGCGAACGATCCTTTCTTGCGGATAGGAGCAACAGGCGACGTCCCGCTCGCGGGCGGTCATCGCCTGTTGCCTTGCGCGTCAGACCGTGGCCGCGAGCGGCATGGCCGACATGTCGAGACGGTCACCGCTTTTGCTGTCGAAGAAGTGGATCTTGTTGGCATCCGCGGTGAAATGCAGGATCTGGCCCGGCTGATAGGACGGGTCCGGCGCAAGGCGCGCGGTGATTTCCGTATCGCCGAGCAGGCAGATGGCGTGCGTGTCGGAGCCGAGCGGTTCCAGAACGTCGATCCGGGCCGAAAACAGTGCTTCCTCCGGTGCGCAGGGAATGAGGTGCTCCGGCCGGATGCCGATCTCGACCGCCTTGCCGTTCTCGCCGTCGCTGGCAGCGACCGGCAGGGAGAATTCGTGGAAGCGCAGCTCCGGACGGTCGTTCTCCGAGACAAGACGGCTTTCGATGATGTTCATCTTCGGTGAGCCGATGAACTCGCCGACGAAGCGGCTGACCGGGCGCTCATAGACATGGACCGGCTTGCCCTGCTGCATAATCACCCCGTCTTTCAGGATGACGATGTGATCGGCAAGCGTCATCGCCTCCACCTGGTCGTGGGTCACGTAGATGGTGGTGGTCTTGAGCAGGGTGTGAAGGCGCTTGATCTGGGTGCGCATGTCGACACGCAGCTTGGCATCGAGGTTGGAAAGCGGCTCATCGAACAGATAGACCTGCGGGCGCCGCACGATGGCGCGGCCCATGGCAACGCGCTGTCGCTGGCCGCCTGAAAGCTGGCCGGGCTTGCGCTCGAGCAACTGGGTGATCTGCAAAATATCGGCAGCCTCCCTAACCTGCCTTTCGATCTCGGCCTTGGCGATGCCGCGCATCTTCAGCCCGAAGCCGATATTTTCCGCAATCGACATGTGCGGATAAAGCGCATAGTCCTGAAACACCATGGCGATGTCGCGCTCGCGCGGCTCGAGGTCGTTGACCACCCTGCCATCGATCCTCAGCCTGCCGGCGGAGATTTCTTCCAGACCTGCGACCATGCGCAGAAGGGTGGACTTACCGCAGCCGGATGGACCAACAAAGGTCACAAAAGATCCATCCTCAATAGATAAGTCGATACCTTTAATCGCGCGAAACGCGCCGTAATCCTTGACCAGTTTCTCGAGTTCGATGCTTGCCATCAGTACCTCCCGGATGACCGGGCTCTATACTTTCCGCCCGGATTTTACTTTAAATTCATAGTTTTGCGTGGTCGTCACCGGTCATCAGGCTTGCGGTGGCTGGTGGCGAACCTGACGAAAAAACCGTCTTGCCAAGCTCCGTTGGTATCGCTATATTATCGATAACGTTATCGATATGCAAGCAATGGATTGAATGATGGCGATCGAAAATTTCGGAAAGCAGGGGACGCCCGCGACGGGGTCAACAGGCCGGCGCCCCGGTCGGCGCAGCCTGACCGTCTATGGCGACCTGCAGCGCGACATCATGCTCGGCGACATTCCACAGCTCACCGCCATTCTGGAACTTGATATCGCCGAGCGCTTTGGCTGCAGCCAGAGCACGGCACGCGAGGCCTTGATCGCGCTTGATCATGACGGTCTGGTCGAGCGTCTGCCGCACCGCGGCACATTTGTTGCCGATTCACGGGCCGAGGATGCGCGTGAACTCATCATGATCCGGCGCGAGATCGAATGCCGCGGCGTGCCGCGCATCATGCAGCGCTACGGTTCGCTGCTGCGCAACAGCCTGGTTGAAATCATCATGTCCATGCTTCGCGCCGCGCGGGCCGAAGATGCCTACCTGCTCTCCCAGCTTGACCGTGAATTTCATCTGAAGCTCTACGAGGCGGCCAACCTGCCCTCCGTTCAGCCGATCCTCAGGCGCTGCCTCATCCACAATCACCGCTTCAAGATCCTCAACTCGAAGGATGCACGCGACCTGGTCGAGACGGCCGAGCGACACGAGGCGATCATTGAGGCGCTCGACACCGGCGATGTCGCCGCGGCAAGGGCGGCGCTCTCCCACCACATCACCACGATCGTCGAATTCGGTCCCAGCATTCTGCCGGAAGACGCGCCCGAGGGGAGATGAAGCCATGATGGGGGGAAGTGCACGGGAGGATATCGGCGGCGATCGCTTCGAGGCGCGCGCGCGGGATCGCCTCCTGTCGCCGGAGATGGAAGCCATACTGGCGCGTCTTGCCGAAGAGGATGCGGCCCTCGGCGATCCGACGCTGATGAAGCCCCGGGACGGACGCGCCCAGGCCGAAGCGGTCAACGCCCGCTGGAACCGGGACATGCCTGCGCTTTTCGCCGCAAGCGATTTCGCAATCGAAGGACCGGACGGCAACGCCGTCGCCTGCCGTCTCATGACGCCATCGGGCGATGCCCATGGCCTGATCGTCTTCGTGCACGGCGGCGGCTGGGCGTTCTGCAGCATGGCAACGCATGAACATGCCGCCCGCCGCCTGGCAATCGCGGCGAACGCCCACGTCCTCACCTTCAATTACCGCCTGGCGCCCGAGCATCCCTATCCCGCCGGGCTGGACGATTGCGCAGCGGTATGGAACGCCGTGCTCGAAGGGCACGGGCCGCTTGCAGGCCTCGGCAGGCCGCGCGCGCTGTCGGGCGACAGCGCCGGCGCCAATCTCGCCCTCGCCCTGATGCTGCGCCAGATCGATGAGGGCGCCGCGCTGCCGGATGCAGGCCTTCTTTTCTACGGCGTCTATGACGACGATTTCAGTTCGCGCTCCTATATCGACAGCGCCGAGGGGCCCGGCCTGACGCGCGCGAAGATGATGCGCTACTGGGATTTCTACACGCCCGATACATCCGTTCGCAAAAGCCCGTTCGTCTCGCCGCTCAAGGCTGATGACGCCGCGCTCTTGAAGCTGCCGCCGCTCTATCTGAATGCGGCGGCGATCGATCCCTTGCGTTCTGACACGGCAGACCTTGCCCGCCGGCTCGAAGCGCTCGGCCGGCGGGACACCTACAGACTCTATCCCGGTGTCGTGCATGGCTTCATGCAGATGAACCCCGTTCTCGCCGAAGCCCGGACGGCGGCAGAGGAGGCGGCAGGCGCCTTCTTGGAAGTTGCGGGCAAAATGAAAACCACTTGAACCGCTCACAAGGCGGCACATAGCGGAGGAGCAAATGAGGAAATTACTGACGATTGCGGCGCTTTCGGCGTCGGTCATCGCGTATGGGGCAGCGGCGAATGCCGATGATACCGTGCGTTTCTGGTATCATTTCGATAATGCGGACAATCCGATGTCCGATCTGATCGCCAAATTCGAGGAGCAGAACCCCGGCATCACGATCGAAGCGGAAAACGTTCCCTGGAACAGTTATTACGACAATCTCTACACCTCGATCATCGCCGGCAACGCACCGGATGCCGCCATGGTCAAGCTATATGCCCAGCCGCGTCTGGTCGAAATGGGCGCGCTCGTGCCGATCGACGACTATATCGCCGGCTGGGACGCCAAGGCCGACCTGCAGGATGACCTGCTGGACCTCACCAAGGGCCCCGACGGAAAGCAGTATTACCTGCCGATCCAGTATGTGGTGCTCTATCTCTACTACCGCGCCGATATGCTGGACGAACTCAGCATGGAGGTGCCGAAGACCTGCGAAGAGTTCCGCGAAGCGGCAAAGGCGCTCACCCAGGATACCAATGGCGACGGCAATCCTGACATCTACGGCTTCGGCTTCCGGGGCGCCAAGGGCGGCCAGGAACACTGGGGATCCCTCGTGCTTTCGCGTGACGGCGTCAGCCTTGATCAGCCCGGCGGCCTGACCAATCCGACCGCGATCGAGGGCACGCAATGGGTGGTTGACCTGTTCGAGAAGGACCATGTCTTCCCGCCATCCGCCCCCAATGACGGGTTCAAGGAAGTCACGGGCGCGCTGAAGGCCGGCAAGACGGCCATGACCATCCACCATATCGGCTCGGCCAATGACATGGTGGCGGCCCTTGGCGACAAGATCTCCGCGACCACCGTGCCGGAATGCGGCGGCGGTCATTGGACGACCTTCGGCGATGAATCGACGGCGATCTTCTCCAGCGCGGAAAACAAGGATGCCGCCTGGAAATGGATCTCCTTCCTGTCGTCGACCGGGAACAACAAGGAATTCAACGAGGCGACCGGCCAGCTGCCCGTCACCAAGTCGGATTCGGCCAACTGGACACTGCATCCCAAGCGCTTCGTCGACGCCACGGTTGCCTCGCTGCCCTTCGCGGTGACGCTGCCGAACACGCCGGAGACATCGGACTTCGTCAACACGGTCTGGCCCGTCAACATGCAGCGTGCTCTGACCGGCGAGATCACGGCCGAGAAGATGAACCAGAACATCGAAGAGCTCTTCAATCCGTAAGAGCTGCGTAAAAAACCGTCCGGCCCGAATTCCCCGGGCCGGGCTCCTCCCATCCGTATCACCTTCGAGACTGACCCTTTTGCCGGCCCCTGAGGTGTTGGAGCGATAAGGACGCCGGATCAACCGGCGAAAACGGACCATGACCATGACTGCCCCCGATATGCCGGCGGGGCGCGTGGCGCTAGCCAAGCGCGTCTTGCCCTATGCCCTGCTCTCACCCGCCGTACTGGTGACGCTGGCGATCGTTTTCTTCCCGATGATCCAGGCGGCCTGGATGAGCCTGCACGATTATGTGCTGTGGAAACCCAATGCCATCACCTTTGTCGGTCTGAAGAACTTCGTCGCGGCCTTCCAGGATGAAGTCTTCTGGATTTCCCTGAAACATACCGTGATCTGGATCGGCATCACCATCCCCGCCCAGATGCTGCTCGGCCTGGCGACCGCCATGCTCTTGAACCAGGAATTTTCCTGGCGGCCCCTGGCGCGCGCGCTGATCATCATTCCCTGGGCGCTGCCGAGCGTCGTCATCGGCCTGATGTGGGTGTGGATCTATGACAGCAATTACGGCGTCCTGAACGACTTCCTGCTCAGGATCGATGTCATCAAGCAGTCCATCCCATGGCTTGCCGATCCCGACACCGCGCTTTACGCCATTATCCTGACGCTGACATGGCAGGGCTTCCCCTTCTTCGCCGTGATGATCCTCGCCGCCCTCCAGTCGATCCCGAAGAGCTATTACGAGGCGGCCTCCATCGACGGCGCCAGCAAGTTCCGCCAGTTCTGGCACATCACCCTGCCCGGCATTTCCGGCGTGCTCGTCACCGCTGTGCTTTTGAGAACCATCTGGGTCGCGAACTCGATCGACGTCATTTACGTCATGACCGGCGGCGGCCCCGGATATTCCACCTATACGCTGCCGCTTTATGCCTTCATCAAGGCCCGCACCAATCTCGACTTCGGCTACGGCTCCGCACTCGCCGTGCTCTTCACGATCATGCTCCTGGGTCTTGTCATTGTTTATCTGCGCAAGGTCGGAGGTGACAACAAATGATCGCCGGAAAGAAGTCCAGAACCAGAACCCTCCTGTTCGTCGAACTGCCGATGGTGCTGATCCTGCTGTTCACGCTCGGTCCCTATCTGTGGATGTTGCTGACCTCGCTGACGGCTGAAGACAGGCTCTTCACCCAGGGCCCAAGCATTATCGGCGCCACCTTCGAGAACTATATCCGCCTGTTCAAGACGGTCGGCTTCCTCAACAATATGATCGCCTCGCTGATCGTTGCCGTCGGCACGGTCATCGTCGGTCTGTCGCTCAGCGTCACGGCGGCCTATGCCTTCTCGCGGTTTTCCTTCCGCGGCAAGAAATATCTGATGATCCAGTTCCTGATCATCAACATGTTCCCGATCGTTCTGCTGATCCTGCCGCTCTTCGTTCTGATGCGCGTGCTCGGTCTGCTGGATACGCATCTGGCGCTGATCATCGCCAACTCGACGGTCGCCATTCCCTTCTCCACCTGGATGATGACGAGCTATATCAACGGCATCCCGAAATCGCTGGACGAGGCCGCCATGACCGATGGCTGCACCCGCATGGGCGCGCTGCGCCGCGTGGTTCTGCCGCTGTGCACGCCCGGCATCGTGGCGACCGGCATCTATATCTTCATCACCTCATGGAACGAGTACCTCTACGCCCTCACCCTCGGCGGCCAGAATGTGCGCACCATCACGGTCGCCATCCAGACGCTGATCGGCGAATACGAGGTGCAGTGGGGCCTGCTGACGGCGGGCGGCATTGTCGGCGCGCTGCCGGCGACCGTGCTGTTCCTGATTGTCCAGAAACGTCTCATCAGCGGCATGACCCAGGGCGCGGTCAAGGGCTGATGGCAATTAACCGAAAATAGCAAAGAGAAAGAAAGCATAACGTGACCAACCCGATCGGTATCATATCGATGCAGTTTGCCCGGCCCTTCGGCCGGGAGCACATGCACCTCTTCAGGCACATGAGGACGCTCGGCTTCGACCTTGTCGAACTGCTTGTCCCCGAGCCCGAAGATGGTCTTGACCTCAAGGTGCTCAAGGTAGCGCTGGACGAGGCCGGACTTGGCGTGGCGCTGGCCGCCCGCGTCAATCTGCAGCGCTCGATATCCGATGCCGACCGGGGCATCCGCGAGGGGGGCATGGGCTATCTCCGCCATTGCCTCGAAGTCGCCCACGCGCTTGGCGCCTCAACGCTTGGCGGTCCTCTTTACGGCGCACCCATGGTCTTTGCGGGTCGCGCGCCAACGCCTGTCGCCGAAGAGGAAATGAAAGCCCGCGCTGCGCGGGTGATCGAAGGGCTTGGCGTTCTTGCGCCCGAAGCCCAGGCGGCCGGCTGCAAACTCGCGCTCGAACCGCTCAATCGCTACGAGACCGACGTCATCTCGCTGGTCTCGCAGGCCATCACCGTCGTCGATGCCGTCAACCACCCGGCCCTCGGCGTCCTTTTCGACACCTTCCACGCCAATATCGAGGAAAAGTCCATTCCCGATGCGATCCGGCTTGCGGGGAACCGCATCGTCTATTTCCAGGCGAACGAGAACAATCGCGGCTATCCGGGCACCGGCCATATCGACTGGACCGGAACCATGCAGGCGCTCGCCGATGTCGGTTATCTGGGCCCGCTGACGCTGGAGCCGTTCCGCCGTGACGATGACGAGCGCATCGGCCTGCCGATTGCCCAGTGGCGGCCTCCGCATGAAGACGAGAGCGAGAAGCTGAAATCGGCCATCGCCTTCATCCGCGGCCTTCTCGCGAAGACGGGAGGTCGGGCATGACGCTGAATATCGGCTGGATCGGCTGCGGCCGCCATGCAACCCATATGCTGATGCCGCAGCTTGGCCGCAACGACATGCGCATTGCCGCCGTCTGCGATCTCAACCGTGACGCGGCAGCCTCTGCCGCGTGGCAATATGGCGCCGAGGCCGTCTACGGCGATTATGCGGAGTTGATCGCCCACAAGGGACTTGATGCCGTCTGCATGGCCGTCGGCCCCGACCTGCATCGTGTTGCGTCAATCGCGGCGCTCGAAAGAGGCCTTCCGGTGTTTCTCGAAAAACCGCCGGCGCGCGATGCCGCCGGTGCGCGGGAAATCGCCGCCGCCGCGGGAAAAGCGGGCAAGCCCGTCATAGTCGGTTTCATGAAACGTTATTCGACCGGCAACCGGATCGCCGGCAACATCCTTCGTGGTGAAAGCTTTGGCAAGGTGCTCGGGGTCACCGGTTCCTATATGTCCGGTCCCGCCTATTTCGCCGGCGTGCCGGACTATTCCGGCTTCTACCTGCACCACTGCGTCCACTACATGGACCTGATCCCGTGGTTTGCAGGATCGGCATTCGATGACATGGCGGTACGCACGGTCGAGACCGCGCCCGGCCATCTGCTGCTGCACCTCAATTTCACCTGCGAGAACGGCGCGATCGGCACCATTGTCATGGGCACGATCCAGTCGCGCGGGACGCCGACGGAAGACATCACGATCATGGGCGATCATCGCCGTATCGAGATCGAGAATGTCATCAATGTCCGCTATTTCCGCGATCCGCCGTTCAAGGCGGAGGACCCGGCAGCGAGCCTCGCAGGCGGCGCCGACACGCTGAGCTGGACGCCGAATTTCACCGCCGCCGCCAATGAGGACCACAAGGGCTATGCCGCCCTGATGGCCGATGCGGCGAAAGCCTTCCGGGGCGAGGCAAACACCGCCCCCGATATCACCGATGGAGTGAGCGCCATGGAGTCGCTTGAACGCATGACCGCCCTTATCGACGATGATCTCAGGAGACGCCGGAAATGACGGACTGAGGAGAAACATGCCGGATGCGCGCAATCCGCGCCTTTGCCGGAAGACGAAAACGGGGCTTGCCGCGCCCTTCCACAAGCATTGCGGCAAGCCCCTCACAAGGAAAGGAAACACCGTGACAAACAGATATCTTCCAACCCCTGTCCTCAACCGTGTCGTCGAAAAAGACGGATTGGTCTTTGTCGGCGGCACCGCATGCGACGACACAAGTCTCGATATTGCCGGACAGACCCGCCAGACCATCGCCAAGCTCGAAACCTATCTTGAGGCTGCGGGCTCCGACAAGTCCAAACTGCTGTTCGCGACGATCTATCTCTCCGATCTCAGCCTGAAACCGGCCATGAGCGATGTCTGGGCCGAATGGATCCCGGCCGAAAGCCTGCCGGCGCGCGCCACCATCTGCCCCGGTGATCTTGGCCCTGGCGTGCTGATCGAAGTCACCCTGATCGCCTACAAGTAATGATCCGGGAAGCCCTGAGCCCCGCGCCCCAATGCGCCGCCTCCTGCTTTCCCCAGCCTTTCGAGACAAGAAAATGCTGAACAAATCTCCCGCCACCGCCTCGTCCACCGAGCTTGCAAACACCGTCCGCGTCCTGTCCATGGATGCCGTTCAGAAGGCCGTTTCCGGCCATCCCGGCATGCCGATGGGCATGGCCGAAATCGCCGTCGCGCTGTGGACCCGCCACCTGAAGCACAACCCGAAGAACCCCCAATGGTATGACCGCGACCGCTTCGTGCTGTCGAACGGCCACGGTTCGATGTTGCTCTACAGCCTCTTGCATCTGACCGGATACGACCTGTCGATGGACGATATCCGCAACTTCCGGCAATTGCATTCCAAGACGCCGGGCCATCCCGAACATGACGTGACGCCCGGTGTCGAAACCACGACCGGCCCGCTCGGCCAGGGCATTGCCAATGCCGTCGGCATGGCCGTTGCCGAAAAGATGCTGGCAGCAAGCTTCAACAAGCCCGGCCACAGAATTGTCGACCACAACACCTTCGTTTTCCTCGGTGACGGCTGCCTGATGGAAGGCATTTCGCACGAAGCCTGCTCGCTCGCCGGCACGCTTGGCCTCGGCAAGCTGATCGCGCTTTACGACGACAACGGCATTTCCATCGACGGCCATGTCAGCGGCTGGTTCACCGATGACACGCCGAAGCGCTTCGAGGCCTATGGCTGGCAGGTGATCCGCGATGTCGATGGCCATGACGTCGATGCCGTCGATGCCGCGATTGCCGAAGCCAAGAAGAATACCAAACAGCCGACGCTGATCTGCTGCAAGACCACGATCGGCAAGGGCTCTCCGACCTATGCCGGGGATGCCCATTGCCACGGCAATGTTCTCGGCGACGAAGAGATTGCCCGCGTGCGCGAAGCGCTCGGCTGGACGCTGCCGCCCTTCGAAGTGCCGGAAAATGTCTACGAGACCTTCAATGCCGAAGAGGCCGGGAAAGAAGCCGAAAGCGCATGGGATAAAGCCTTCGCGGCTTATGAAATGGCCTATCCCGCTGAGGCTTCCGAGTTCAAGCGTCGCATGAGCGGAGAGCTTCCTGCCGATTTCGATGCCGAGATGGGCGCCTTCATCGCCTCCGCCGAAGGGCTGACGGACACGATCCCGATGCGCAAGGCGAGCCAGAACGTGCTGCAGATGCTGGGCGACGAACTGCCGGAACTGGTCGGCCTGTCCGCAGACCTTGCAGGTTCGTGCCTTTCCATCTGGGACAAGATCGAGCCGGTGACGGCGGAAACCGGCGGCAACTACATCTATTGCGGCGTGCGCGAGTTCGGCCTCGGCGCGATGATGAACGGCATCTTCCTGCATGGCGGTTTCCGGCCCTTCGGCGGCGGCTATGTGGTCTTCTCCGATTATCAGCGCAACGCCATCCGCATGGCGGCGCTGATGAAGCTCGGCGTCGTCTATGCGCTGTCGCATGACTCGATTGCCGTCGGCGAGGACGGTCCGACCCACCAGCCGATCGAGCATCTGGGCTCGCTGCGCCTGATGCCGAACCTCGATGTCTGGCGCCCGGCCGATGCCGTTGAGGCGGCAATCGCCTGGGAAACGGCGCTGAAGCACACGGGCACGCCGACGCTTATGTCGCTCAGCCGCCAGGTTCTGCCGCCGCTTGCCCGCTCTGCCTCGCAGGCCGAAGCCATCCGCCGGGGCGGCTATGTTCTGGCGGAAGCCGAGGGCGCGCCAGCCGCCGTCATCATCGCCACGGGTGCGGAAACCCGCCAGGCGCTCGACGCAAGAGAAGCGCTTGCGAAGGAGGGCATTCAGGTCCGCGTCGTTTCCATGCCGTCGACCTTCGTTTTCGACAGCCAGGACAAGGCTTACAAGGCAGAGGTCCTGCCGGCCGGTATCCCGCGCGTTTCCGTCGAAGCGGCCGGAACCGAATACTGGCGCAAATATGTCGGTCTTGAGGGCGGTTGCGTCGGCATCGACACATTTGGCGAATCCGCTCCCCCGCCGGTCCTGTTCGAACTCTTCGGCATCACCGCCGAAGGGGTCGCCAAGACCGTGAAATCGGTGATCGGCTAAACGCGAGGGTCTGTCATCGTAGAGCGCCGCCCTTCCGGCATTGGTTGGGGCGGCGCTTGCGACATGAATGAACAATGCCTGGCGCTGGCCGCCGGGCCTGCTGCATAACAAGGAAAGGAGCGTCTACGCCTATCGAGAAGGCGAACGACGTCTCCGGCATTTTCGGGAGGAGGCTGTCTTGGCCGGTCACACAATTGCACATGCCGTCATCGGCGAAATCGACGGACAGGCGGTCGATGCCTATCGCCTGAAGGGCGGCGACACTGAAATCGAGGTGATGACCTATGGCGCGATCCTGCGTCGGGTCATGCGCCCGGATCGCAACGGCACGATCGAGGACATCGTCATCGGCTATGACGATCCGGCCGATTATGTGACGAAACCCGGCAATGCCGGCGCCATCTGCGGCAGGCTTTCCAACAGGCTCGCTTTTGGCAGGTTCACGCTCGACGGCGTCGATTATCAGCTTCCGGCGAATTCCGGCCCGCACCACCTGCATGGCGGGCTCCCCGGTTTCGGCAAGCGTTTCTGGAAGGCCGAGCCCGACCCGGAGATCAATGCCGTCACCTTCCGTATCGGGAGCCCGGACGGCGATCAGGGCTATCCCGGCGCGCTCGATGCAAGCGTGACATACCGTGTCGATGACGGCGGCGCGCTTGCCATCGAGATGGAAGCGGTCACGGATCGGGCCACCATTCTCAACATCATCCATCACGGCTACTGGAACCTTGCCGGTCATGCCAGCGGCAGCGTCGAGAACCAGCATCTGCGCCTGCTCTGCGACGGCTATACGGCGGTGAGCGAGGACAAGATTCCGTCCGGGGAGATCGTCGCGCTCGCCGGCACGCCCTATGACTTTACCGAAATGCATCCGATCGGCGACCGGATTGGCGAAACCTGGCCGGGCGTGGGGTATGATCACAATCTCTGCGTCGCCGGCTACGACGGCGCGATGCGGCTGGTGGCCGAGGCCGAAGATCCGGAAAGCGGGCGCGGTTTTCAACTCTTCGCAAACCAGCCCGGCGTCCAGTTCTATACCGCCGGCCACTATCAGGCACAGCCGACTGAAGGCAAGAGCGGCGCTCTTTACCGGGAGTTCGCCGGTTTCGCGCTCGAGACGCAGGCCTACCCCGACAGCCCCAACCACGAAAACTTCCCCTCCGTCGTGCTGCGGCCCGGCGAAACCTACCGCCACCTGATGCGGTTCGATTTCACGGTGAAACAATAAGGCCTCGCGTTCTCAAAGGGATGAGCCGACGTCCGGCAGCCAGGCATTTCAGAGAAGCCTATTCGCACTTATCGTTCTGAAGAGACGACAATGCGAAAGCCGTTTCCGCGCCAGGAGCCGGCCGGTTCCAGAGAGCCCCGATAGACACCGTTGGCCTTCCAATCGGGGCTTGAGAAACAGCCGCCGCGCAGAACACGGCGAATGTTCCCCGGCGCATCAAGCGCCTCGCGGCCATCATCGGCCCATGGGAAAGCAAAGTCCGGCCTTGTCATATCCGGTCCCCAGAGCGTGGTGCACCATTCCCAGGCCTGACCGGCCATGTCGTCGCAGCCAAAATCCGAACGGCCTTCGGGAAAGAGACCGACCGTACAGATATCGTTGAAGCCGGTTTCCTCGCCATTGGCATGCTCCGGCTCCCAGTCATTGCCCCAGGGATAGAATTTGCCCTGTTGGCCCCGAGCGGCAGCTTCCCATTCGCGTTCCATGGGCAGGCGAACAACCTCGTCTTCGCCAATGCGGCTCTCCCGCCGCCAGCGCTCGGTCAACCATTGACAATAGGCACGCGCATCATGCCAGGTCAGATCGGTCGCCGGGTGAGACGCGCGTTCTGGCTGACGCCCGCTCATGCTCGACCAGTTGCGACCGGTTTCTTCGATGAAACGGCTATAGTCGGAATTGACCACCGGATAACGCCCTATCCGGAATGAACCGACCGGCGCGCTATGGGCAGGCTCCGAGTTCGGATGGATCTCACCGCCCATATCGTAGGTCCCGGCAGTGACCGCAACAAGCTCGCGCAAGTCACGCGGATCACCCAGGCGCGCGAGTGTTTCACCGGCACTTCGACGAAGCCGTGCCGGCGCGCCGCCCGCTGCGATCGCCTCTGCCAGCCTTTCGGTGACGATTTCAGCCTCTTCACCCAGCCGGGCACACAGCACACCCGCCGAAATCAGGACAGAAAGCCCGCAGTCAATGGCGGCCAAAGCGCGCGCCAGCGCTTGCGCCCGCTGTGTGCCCGGCACCACCGACCGGCAATAAAGGGAAAGTGGACCGGACCATACTTCAGGGCCCGTCGTCACCTTTCGCACGATCTCATCGACGGACATCGCCTTGAGTTCAGCCGCGCGCCGATAGTCGCGCACCCATGCAAAAGACGATGACGCAGCCTCGCCGAGTTCCATCACGGGAACGGCACGTCCGGCCTCCATGGAAACGTACCAGCGCCCCGGAAGAATATAGTCCTCCTCCGCGCAGGGGTCATCGATACCTTCATCTGCGAGCAGTGCGGCACGCGCGCTGCGCGGCAGGCCCAGAAGTCCATATTCAGGCAAGCTGGCCGGGCGGCGAATGCTCTCGAGTGCGTGGCTTTCGCACAGAACCAGAAGACGAAAGCGCTTGGCCTGGGCTCCGACTTCCAACAGATGCTTCAGAAGCGCTTCGGGATCGTCACGGGTTTCCAGGGCATCGACAATCAGAAGAAACGGCGCACGATCCTGCTTCAACGCATTCGCAAGCGTAGCCGCGACATCCTCGCCTGCCCGGCAGACCACGACATCCGGCAAGGTTTCCGGTATATCCTGCCCCAGGCAATCCCCTTCGCTATTGCGATAGGCGGGCGAAGCCAGAAATGTCCGGTCAAACGCAGACTGCCCATCTGCCTCGCCATGCACAGCTTTTTCAAGCATCTCGGCGAAACAGGTCTTGCCACCGCCATGGGGAGCATGCAGCAGCAGGTTCGGAAACATGAACACCATTTCCGCCGCTGTGAAATGCACCGGACGCTGCGGCCCGCCATCCTCATCACTGAAGGCGCGCAGGCCCTTGGCATCCCGATCTTCATGCGTGAAGCTGGCAAGCAAGGGCAGGAAAACGCCCCTCCAAGCACCGCCGCCATTGCCGCTCATCTTGCGTTCGAAATCATCGGTCATTTGAAAAGCTTGGCGACTTCCGGATTATGAAAACGCTGAATCTCGACGGCATAGCCGGCGGGATCCTCGAAAAAGAAGTGCTCGCAGTAATTACCGCGCAGCATTTCGGAAAGCCCGGTCACGCCAATCTTTTTCAGCTTTTCATGCCAGGCTTCGACCTCTTCGGTCACGATCGTCAGCAGGGCCGCACTTTTGGGCTGATGCTTGATATGCCCCTTGTTGCCATCAACAATGCCAAAATAGGCATTGCCGGCAATGCGGTAGATGCGCGCCAGGCCCTGATCGAGAACAAGTTCCAGTTCGAGCACCTCTTCGTAAAAAGGCGCCACGGCCAGAATGTCCTCGTAATAGAAAAACGTAATGGCGCATTCTTTCGGCAAAGTCGTCATGCATTCATTCCTTCTATGGGGTCAGGCAACGCGCAAAATGCCCTTGGGATCGAGGCTGAAGCCCTCGACGCCGGGCTTGTGCGCCATGCAATCAATCGGGTGAAAAAGGTAGAGCCAGTGCGGGTTCTCGCCGAGATGGCGAAGAAGCCGGCTATAGGCTCCGGCGCGCGCTTCCGCGTCAACGATCCGCCGCGCATCCTCAAACAGCGCATCGGCAGTTTCGTCCACAACGCCTTGCCACCAGACGGCCCGCGAGCGGCTCGATATTTTGTCATCCAGCACACGAAAGGTGCTGTGCGGCGAAGAATCGAAGATCGCGAGATCGCCGGTTTTCTTCTCGCCAAGCTGCCGCGCATAGCTTGGCCGGTCTTCAGCGACATCGATGGTGACGGCAAAGCCCACCGCTTCGAGACTATCCTTGATAAAGGCTGCGATCTCGGGCGCTCGCTCCGGCATGTAAAGCGGCGTTCGCAGCGTAACGGCAGGCGCTGTACCAGCTTTACGAACCAGACCTGCTGCACGCTCGGGATCGTGGGGAATCTCCGCAAACGCCTCGTTCATGCCATTGTGAAACGGACTGACGATGGTCTTCGCAGGCACGCCGAGGCCGCCCATCACGGTCTTGATCAACCGATCCCGGTCAATTGCCAGATTGGCAGCAAGACGCAGCGCAGGGTCAACAAACGCCCCTTCCCGCCCGTTCATGTAGGCAATCACGGACATGGTGGTGGCCTGCTCGTGCCAGACATGGCCGGCAAGCGCGCGGATCGGCGTTTCAAGCCTTTCCAGATGCGTGGCAAGGTCTACCTCATGCGTCTGAAGCGCCGCAAGCCGCGCCTGCGGGTCGGCGACGGCCACAAGCGTCAGGCTTCGTCCATCGCCATGCTTTACGACGACGGCTTCGCCGCGTTCAAACGCTTCCACGCGCCACGGCCCCGTACCCAGCGTCGGCCGCCCTTCCGCGTCCAGCTTCGGCAGATAGAATTCGGACAGGATATCGGGCAGGTCGGGAAAGGGCTTCGGTGTTGTAATCTCAAGCGTCGGTCCCTCTGCGCGGATTGTCGCGCCTTCAAGATAGCGCGCATAGGACCAGGGCATGCCAAACATGTCACGTGCATCACAGATCGCTTCAATGAAACGCCTTGCATCCTCTGCGATGACGGCCGTGCCGTCGTGATAGGTCGCGCCTTCACGCAAGGTGAGCGTCCACTTGCATCCATCTTCAGAAATCGACCATTTTTCGAAAAGGCCGGGGCGAGCCGCACCGTTTTCCCAGCGCAACATGGGCTCCATGACCAGGTTTTTCAGCGTCAGGATGCTGGCATCATCGGTTACTCTGTCTGCCGGCAGAAAATCGATCTTCTCGAGCGCGATTGTAATCATGCTGCGCTCCTGCGGCGCGGATTGAACCAGTCGGCGAGCGAGTCACCGATAAGGTTGAAGGACAAAACCGTGATCAGGATTGCAAAGCCCGGAGCAAAGACCGTCCAGGGGCTGGACCGGACGAAACTGAGATTGGCCGAGACATCCGCGCCCCATTCCGGCATGGGCGGTTGCGCGCCGAGCCCGAGAAAGCCAAGCGCCGAGGTCTGCAAAATCGCGCTGCCAAAGGCGAGAGACGCCTGCACCAGAAGCGGACCGATCGAATTGACCAGAATATAACGGTTCAGGATCCTGGCGCGTGGCAGGCCGAGCGCATGAGCCGCCTCGACATAAAGCCGTGAGGAAACACCGAGTGCCTGCGCACGGGCAACGCGAGCAAACTGCGGCGCAAGCGTGATGGCAACGGCCAGCATCGCATTCTGCAGGCTGGGACCGAAAGCGGCAGCAAGCGCAATGGCCAGAACCAGCGCGGGAAACGACAGGATCGCGTCGACAACGCGCATGATGATGGTATCGACGAAGCCACCGGCAAAGCCCGCAACAAGGCCGAAGAGCACACCGACGGCAAAGGCGATCGCCACTACGAATACGCCGATCGCCAGCGTGTAGCGACCACCGTTCAGAACCCGCGAGAGCATGTCTCGTCCAAAGTTGTCGGTGCCCATCGGATGCAAGAAGGATGGCGGCTGCAGCTTGACGGCCATATCGATCGTCAATGGCGACGGCAGGAAAAACGGCCCGATGGCAATCGCAATCAAAAGCACGCCGAGCACGATGGTTCCGACAAGAGCGAGGGTATTGTTCCTCAAAAATGTGGTCAGTTCTTGCATCGCTCTTTCCTCAGCTCATTTTCCGGCGAACGCGTGGGTCAAGCAGCGCATAGAGAATATCGACCAGGACCGAGGTCAGCATGAACATCAGCGCGAAGACCAGCGTCGCCCCCTGGATGACGGGATAGTCGCGGTTGCGGATGGCTTCGTACATGAAGCGACCGATGCCGGGCCAGGAGAAGATGGTTTCCGTGAGGATTGCACCGCCGAGCATTTCGGCAAACTTCAGACCGACCACCGTGATTGCTGGCAGCAGCGAATTACGCAATGCATGCGTATAGACGACGTCGCGCTGGCTCAGCCCCTTCGCGCGGGCGGTGCGGACAAAGTCCTCGTCCATCACTTCCAGCATGGTCGAACGCACGAACCGGCCAAGCGTGGCAGCAAGAAAGACGGCAAGTACGGTGGTTGGCAGGATCATATGCGCAATGGCGCTGCCGACGGCGCCCGGCTCGCCGGAAAGCGCAGCATCGATGATCGAGAAACCGGTAACGCGATCAACAAAAATATAGGAGGACATGCGGCCGGAGACCGGCAGCCAGCCGAGCCATGTGGCGAAAATCAGCTGAAGCAGCAGCGCCAGCAGAAAGGCCGGCATCGAAACGCCTGTCAGGGAAATGACGCGAACCGTGTGGTCGAAGCCGGAATTGGCGCGGGTTGCCGAAATCACGCCAATCGGAA
>NZ_CFHTCS010000032.1:0-21376 GCF_984369615.1 Martelella sp.
GCTTGAGCATCGCGCGAGGATTTTGACGCCCTCGGGGGCCATTCCAGCCGCACCCCTTCGGGGCCGGACGTTTTTGAAAGCCTGCGTCGTTGAAAGTCCTCGACGTAGCTATGGCTACGACTGCGGCTTTCGCCTAGCTGGCTTTCAAAAACGTTCCGGTCATATGGGTGCTAATCAGTGATCCTTGGTATAAGCCGTTCCGGAGATGATCATGACGCTTGCCGCTCCCCGCAATTTCGCCCCCTTGCCCCGCCGCGCCTCGGTCGCCGTCGATGTCGGCGGCGTGATTGTCGGCGGCGGCGCCCCGGTGGTCGTCCAGTCGATGACCAACACCGATACCGCCGATGTCGACGCGACCGTCGCGCAGGTGGCGGCGCTATCGAAGGCGGGCTCCGAACTGGTGCGCATCACGGTTGATCGCGACGAGGCGGCAGCGGCGGTGCCGCGCATCCGCGAACGTCTGGAGCATCTCGGCCTCGACGTGCCGCTCGTCGGCGATTTTCATTATATCGGCCACAAGCTGCTGGCCGATCATCCGGCCTGCGCCGAGGCTCTTGCCAAATACCGCATCAATCCCGGCAATGTCGGCTTCAAGGACAAACGCGACAAGCAGTTCGCCGAGATCATCGAAATGGCGATCCGCTACGACAAGCCGGTCCGCATCGGCGTCAACTGGGGCTCGCTTGACCAGGAGCTGCTGACGCGGCTGATGGACGAGAACGCCGAAGCCGGTGCGCCGCTTTCCGCCCGCGATGTCACCCGTGAAGCCATCGTGCAATCCGCGCTTCTGTCGGCCGAGCTGGCCGAGGAGATCGGCCTTGCCCGCAATCGCATCATCCTCTCGGCCAAGGTCTCCCAGGTCCAGGACCTGATCGCCGTCTATTCCATGCTGGCCGAACGCTCGGACCACGCGTTGCATCTGGGCCTGACGGAAGCCGGCATGGGCACCAAGGGCATCGTCGCCTCGTCCGCCTCCATGGGCTATGTCTTGCAGCACGGCATCGGCGACACGATCCGCGTGTCTCTGACGCCGGAGCCCGGCGGCGACCGCACCCGCGAGGTGCAGGTGGCGCAGGAACTGCTGCAGGTCATGGGCTTTCGCCAGTTCGTGCCGGTGGTGGCCGCCTGTCCCGGCTGCGGGCGCACGACCTCGACCGTGTTTCAGGAACTCGCTTCCAAGATCCAGTCGGATCTCCGCAAGAACATGCCGGTATGGCGCGATAAATATCCGGGCGTGGAAGCGCTCAACGTCGCGGTGATGGGCTGCATCGTCAACGGCCCCGGCGAAAGCAAACATGCCGATATCGGCATCTCGCTGCCCGGCACCGGCGAGACGCCGGCCGCCCCCGTCTTCATCGACGGCAAAAAGGCAAAGACGCTGCGCGGCCCGAACATCGCCGCCGACTTCGAGGCGATGGTCAGCGACTATATCGAAAATCGTTTTGGGTCGGGCAGTCAGGCGGCGGAGTAGGTACGTGTGTCTTTGCCAAAGTAAAGCTGACGCAATCTCTTGTTGTGCGTGAATCCAATAGCTGGCATGATTCAACAAAGTTTCTCGCAGGCGTTGAGCTCGAATGAACATTGAAAAAAACAAAAGCGCTGAACTTGTCGGCATCGGAATTTACTCCTCGGCCGAGGCATCTCGTCTGACCTCTATTCCGGCGCCAAAACTTGTGCGTTGGCTCTCCGGGTACAAGCGAAGAGGGAAAGACTATCCGCCTCTTTGGAACCCGGAAATAGCGATCGAGGATGAGAAAATCTATCTGAGTTTCAGAGATCTCATGGAAGTCCGTGTTGCAGATGCTTTCGTTAGGTTCGGCATGCCACCTCAGCATATCCGACGGGCGATATTGCTCGCCCGAGAGGTTCTCGGAAAAACCCATCCGTTGTCGACAAATCGGTTTCGTACCGATGGAAGAAGTATCCTTCTCTTTGAAATTGAGAAAGATGAGAACGGCGAAGAGAAAGAGAAATTGCTCAATCTTTTCAGCCGTCAATATGAATTCAGGGAAGTCATTGATCCTGTGCTGAAAACTGTGGACTTTGGAAACGAGGGCGATCCAATCGTCTGGTGGCCACTTGGCAGGCGTTCCAGAATCCTCATCGATCCGCAGCGTGCTTTTGGACAGCCAATTGACGCTGCATCTGGTGTGCCGACGACCGTATTGGCGAATGCTGTGCGGCAGGAAGGAGGCATACATCAGGCGGCAAGGGTTTACGACGTTTCGGAATCTGCTGTTCGCGAAGCATTGGAATTCGAAGAAAAGACACCCAATGCGCGGATGGCAGCGTGAATGTCTTCTTTGACAATTGCACGTCTCCAGTACTGGCAAGAACCCTCGACGGCTTCATCAGCAATTTTGATGACCGGGCATTTCATATCGGCGACATCAGTGGGATGCCCAACGGGCGGAATGCGTCTGATCTGGACTGGATCCGCTTCCTGAAATCTTCCAACACGCATTGGATTTTTATTTCGAATGACAGAAGAATACTGAAAAACTCTGCTGAACGTATCGCCTTACGTGCTGCCGGGTTGCATGGGTTTGTATTCGCTCAAGGATATCAGAAGATGCCAACGCACCAAGCGGCCTCAAATCTTATATGGCGCTGGCCTGACATCGTTCATATTACCGAGCTTGTACAAGCTCCGGCCATGCATGAAATTCCTGTCAGTCGTGGCGCAAAACTGAGATCACTTTCCTTCTGAGTCAACCTTAACCCCTCTTCACATAAACCCTGCCGCCGCCCTTCTTGCGGCCGGTGTCTTCCACGCCGGGAAAGCGGCCCTTGCGCACGGCGTTGAGGAATTCGCGGCCGATCTTCACCTTGTCGCCGATAGAGAGCCGGTTCCAGCCTTTGCCGTAAAGTTCCGGGAAATGAAACTCGCCCGGCTCCTGTGCCAGAAGCCGGTTTGCGATCTCGTCTTCGTCGAGCATGTCAGAACCTTGTCGTCAGAAGTTTCAGGCCGGCAAGCGTGAAGAGCGCGGCCATCGTCCCCTCGATGGCGCGACGGGCCTTTCTGTAGCCGCGCACCACGAGGCCGGACGAAAACATCAGCGCCAGCGCGTTGAAGGTCAGAAAGCCGATGATATTGGCGCCGGCGATGAACAGGATGATCGTGCCGTGGTCTGCATCCTTCGGCAGGCCGATGGAGACGAGCGAGACCCAGGCGAAGATCGCCTTCGGATTGGTAAGGTGGATATAGAGGCCGCGCCGGTAGAAGGCGCCGAGGCTGAGACGCCCGGCAATCTTCGGCGCCATGTCGGCGGCATCCGCGCGCATCGCGGCGCGAAAGCTCTTATAGGCCAGATAAAGCAGATAGCATCCGCCGATGATCTTCAGCGCCACCAACCCGTAGGCAAGCTTCGTCACCACGGCGGCCATGCCGGCGCCGGCCAGCACGGCCCAGAAGAAGGAGCCGGTCAGAACGCCGTTGGCAAGCGCCACAGCCTGCCGCCGGCCATGGCCCATCGCCGTGCCGGCAATGGCAAGCGTTGCCGGGCCGGGGCTGACGACGGCGATGAAATAGGCGATCCAGGCAAGCGCCAGCGATCCCAGAAGCTGCGGCGTATCCATCATCCTGTCCTGTCAGTCGGAAGAAGGTTTCGCATTCTCGAACCGATCCCAGATGCCGTCAAGCGCCTTTGAAAACGCGGTATAGACGTTGTTGTCCTTCAGGTGTTTGAGCACCTGTTCATTGGTGCCGCCGCGCGTCGCCGATTCCCGCGTCAGTTCGGAAAACGACATCTCCGGCGCGTTGCGGGCGGTTGCGGCAAGCGCGTAGAACACGGCGCCGGAAAAGGCCCGCGCCTTGTCGGCCGGCAGGTTTTTCGCCTGAAGCCAGTCGGCGATGGTCTCGTAATAGGCGAAGGCGCCGGCAAGCGAGGCGGTCGCCACGCACATCGCCTGGTATTCGTCATCGGTCTCGGCGGCAACCACGGTGCCGAGCGGCTCGAACATCGCAATCACGTCCTCATCCGGCGGAAAGACCGGTGTCGGCCCGCCGTGAAAGGCGACCGCCGGCAACGGGGTAACGAGCGTGATCCGCGTTGCCGGGGCAACGATCCGTGCAAGCCGCGCCTGGCTGAAGGTCGGCATGAAGCTGATGACGTGGTGGGACGGGCCAAACTTCAGCGTCTTAATGATCTCTTCGGCATCGCCCGGCCTCAGCGCCAGACAAACGCTTTCAGCGCCGTCAATCACATCCTGGTTGCTTGCCGCCACCGCCACATTCTCGAAGCGGTCGGCAAGCGTGGCCGCGATCTCCTCATTGCGCGGCGAAACAAGGATGGTCGGCTTTTCGCCGTCGACCGTGCTCATGCCGGTCACCACGGCCTTGGTGATTTCGCCTGTTCCGATAAACCCGATTGTCATGACATTCCTTCCTGAATTTGCTGGCCCAGCATAGGAAGCCATAACCGGTTTGAAAACGGGGCGCGCCCAGAAAGGCGGATCCAGGGCGGCGCGCGGCGTTGCCGCCGGAGGAGAATGACGCCGCCCTGAACCGGCGCCGCGCACCTGCCTCAGGCGGTCAGGTGCGCCGGCTCGGCAAGCCCGCGACGGCGGCAGGCAGCCGTCAGCGTGTTTGCCAGCAGGCAGGCGATCGTCATGGGGCCGACGCCGCCCGGCACCGGGGTCATCGCGCCGGCGACCGTACTTGCCGCGGCAAAATCCACATCGCCTGTCAGCCGCGTCTTGCCCGGTCCGCGCTCCGGTGCGTCGATCCGGTTGATGCCGACATCGATCACGCTCGCGCCGGGTTTTATCCAGTCGCCCTTTATCATCTCGGGCCTGCCGACGGCGGTGACCACGATATCGGCGCGGCTGACGACGGCCTTCAGGTCGCGCGTGCGCGAATGGGCGATTGTGACAGTGGCGTTGGCGGCAAGCAGCAATTGCGCCATCGGCTTGCCGACGATGTTGGAGCGGCCGACGACGACTGCCTCGAGGCCGGAAAGGTCGCCGTGTTCCGCCTGCAGCAGCATCAGGCAGCCGAGCGGGGTACAGGGCACCATGGTCTTCTGCCCGGTCGCCAGAAGACCGACATTCAGGATGTGAAACCCGTCAACATCCTTCGTCGGGTCGATCGCCGCCAGAACCTCGGCTTCCGCAATATGGGCGGGAAGCGGCAACTGTACGAGAATGCCGTCGACCGCGTCATCGGCGTTCAGCCGGGCGACGAGGGCGAGAAGATCGGCGGCGGCGATCTCTTCGGGCAGGCGGTGCTCGAAGGAATTCATGCCGGCCTCGACGGTCTGTCTGTGCTTGGCGCGGACATAGACTTCGGATGCCGGATCAGTGCCGACGAGAACCACGGCAAGGCCGGGCGTCACGCCATGCTGCGCCTTGAGGCGCGAAACATGGCAGGCCACCGCGCCGCGAAGCCTGGCCGCAAAGGCCTTTCCGTCAATGATCCGTGCCGTCATCCTCTGCTCCCGTCAATCACAGGCGTCTCCCATCCCGCCGGCTCAGTCGGCCGGCAGGCGCGGGCTCATCGGCTCGCTGATCCGCCTGGCCTGGAACGTATCGGGCAGGGGCGTCAGTTCGATGGTCGCGACGATGCCCGCCCTGCGAAAGGGGTCGCCTTCGGCAAAGGCCTCGGCATCGGCGCGGCTTTTTGCCTCCAATATGCCGAAATTGCCGCAGGAGCGGCTCTCGTCATCGACAAGCGCCGAGCCGATCAGCACCGAAACAAGGCCGTTGCCGCCCGAGGAGACCCATGCGCGGTGCTCGGGGCGGATCTGCTCGCGCAGTTCATGGACGTCCGGATTGTTCAGGCAGCGCATCAGGAAAAACGCCATCACGCATTCTCCAGCACGACCATGCCGGCGCCGGTGAGCGAGGCGGGCGCGTAATAATGCCTGTGCTTCATCTCCACATGCGGGTTCATCGCCGCCCGCATCACCAGCCACATGATCAGTTCCGCGCCTTCCGAGCCGAACTGGTCGACATAGTCCTCGCGGCTCATGTTCCGGTATTTCTCGTAGTCATTGGCGATGCCGTCAAGCCAGGCCTCGTCGGCCTCGCGGTTGATGAAGCCGGCGCGGCTGCCCTGAAGCTGGTGCGAAAGCCCGCCCGTGCCCATGATCACCACGCTCTCGCCGCCGGAAAAACTCTCGATCGCCTTGCGCAGCACCTTGCCCATTTCCCAGCAGCGCTGCGGGGTGGGGATCGGGTACTGGATGGTGTTGACCCAGATCGGCACCACCTTGACCGGCCAGTGTTCGGGACGGCCGAAGAACAGTTCCAGCGGCACCTGAAGGCCGTGATCAACCTCGATCTCGCGGCAGACCAGCGGGTCGAAATGGTTTTCCACCATGGTGTCGACGATATGCCAGGAGAGATCGGCGGCGCCCTCGAAATCGGGCACGGCGCGCGGACCCCAGCCCTCGTCCACCGGCTTGTAGCTGTCGGCGACGCCGATGGCGAAGGTCGGCACGCGGTCGAGGAAGAATGTGTTGCCGTGGTCGTTGAAGATCACGACCGCGACATCGGGCTTCTTCTCCGCCATCCACTGCTTGCCCGGAATATAGCCGTCGAAAAACGGCTTCCAGTCGGGCGTGTCGGCAAGCCCCTTGTCGAGCGCCACGCCGATCGAGGGTACGTGGCTGGTGCCGACGCCGCCAATGATTTCGGCCATTACATCTTCCCCAGTCTTGTCTTGAGAAATTCTTCCTGGCTCATGCCGGCCTGCGCCGCGCCGATCTCGGCCATGCTGGCCGGGTCGACCGCCGCGATCTTCAGGATGAAGAAGAGATTGCCGCCAAGGGCCACCATCCTGTGCCAGTCGCGGCGCATCACCGCCTGTTTCTCCGCCTCGCCCAGGCCGAAACTGTCGAGAAAGGCTTCCTCGTCGGCCTTGAAGGCGGCGCGGTTTTCCGGCTTGCCGAGCGACATCGCCATCTTGTTCATCCGGTAGCCGTTTCTCGAACGCTCTCGCTCGAAGAGGGGCGTTTCGGGGATTTCGAGCACGTCAGACATTGAGCACCTCCTTGTGCCGATCAAGCCAGCCGGTGATGGCGGCAACCGTTTCCTCCGGGCGCTCGACGGGCATGAAATGCCCGGCGCCGTCGATGACGAGAACCTCGGCATCCGCGAGCCTGTCGGCGATTTCGCGATGCTGCTTTTCCGGCGACCAGCTGTCCTGCGCGCCGGTGATGAGCAGCACGGGACAGGTGATGGCGGGGATGTATTCCATTGCGTTCGGGCGCTCCATCAGCGCGCGGATCTGGCGGGCGTGAACGTCGGGCCCGGCCTTGACCACCATATCCGTCAGGTCGTCGACGAGCGCGGCGTCCGGCGTTGTCCCCTGCGCGAGCATCGGCGGCAGCCATTCGGCGGCGAGCGCCATCATGTCCTCGTAGCCGCGGGCGATCTTGGCAAGTCGCTTCGGGGCCTCGTCCGCGCGCGCGCCGTCATGTCCGGTATTGGCCAGCACCAGGCCTCTGATGCGCTCCGGCGCCTGGCGGGCCATGTCCATCGCCACGCGCCCGCCCATGGAGTGGCCGACCGGGATGAGCGGGCCCTCGGTCTCGCTGAGAAGCGTTGCCGCCATCGCCTCGATGGTCGGCTGGCGGGTGACATCGGCATCGGCCGCGGCGAGCCATGCAGGCGCAGCGCTGCAGACAGCGCGCCACACGCGGGCGTCCGATACCAATCCGGGAATGAGAAGCAATGTGGTCATGACCGGCCCTCCCATGCCGCCGTGAATACATTGATGGGGAAATTAGTCGATATTTATGGCAGTATCAACAGAAAATGCTACAAGATGTATACATAAATGCCGATGGACGCATTGTAGTGCGGGATTTCCTTCGGAGCGTGAGGCCGGAACGGGCTTGCCCCGAATTTCACTGTGTATACATTAGAGCACGAACAGGAAAAGTGGAGACCGGTTTTCCGTCCGGACGCGGCGAAAAACAAAAGGCTGGAGCATGTTCGCGATTCAAGCAAACGCGAGCATGCTCTAAGAGCGTTCCAACCTCTTTGGACGAATATTATGCGGGGAGACGACGATGGACAGGCAGGCAGCTGCAAAAACCCACACGATGCGGGCGCTGGTGGAACTGCGTAAACGCATTCTCGACGGCGCCATTCCGGGCGGAACGCGCCTGTTCGAGGTGGCGCTTGCCGATGACCTTCAGATTTCGCGCACGCCCGTTCGCGAGGCGATGTCGCGGCTGGCGGAGGAGGGGCTTCTGGAGCGCGCTCGCAGCGGCGGCTTCCTTGTGCGCAGCTTCGCCTATGCCGATGTGCTGGACACGATCGAGCTGCGCGGCGTTCTGGAGGGCACGGCGGCGCGGATGGCCGCCGAGCGCGGCGCAAGCGAGAAGGCGCTGAAGGAGATCTCCGCCATTGTCCGGGCGCTTGACGGCTGCGTCGGCGTCTTGCCGGACGATGTCGATTTCGAAACCTATTCGGAATTGAACGGCGAGTTCCACGACGCGCTGGCCACCCTGCCGCGCTCAGCCACGCTGGAGCGCGAACTGGCCCGCGCCAAGCGTCTGCCGTTCGCTTCGCCCTCCGCCTTCCTGCCGGACAGGAGCAAGCTTTCCGATTTCCGCCGTTCGCTGCAGGTGGCGCAGGAGCAGCATCGCGAAATCGTCACCGCGATCGCCCAGCGCCAGGGTGCGCGGGCGGAAGCGCTGGCCCGCGAACATGCCTGTGCCGCGCGGCGGAACCTTGAATACATCTTCTCCAAGGACCGCAACCTCGTCAGCACAGTGCCCGGCCTCGCTCTCGTGGCGCCGGACGAGCCGATCCTGCGCTGACACCGCCGCCGGTTGCCGGAAATCTGCAGGCGGAGAGATATTTCCGCTTGCATTCTTTGAGGCGACTTGCAAATGTATGTATACATTCTTGATGCTTTGGGAGGAGTTGAAAAGTGGCAGGTCAAAGCCTATCGTCCGTAATGCAGGGATTCTCAAATCCCGTCGAGCTTTTGAGGAATTCGCGTTCGGGAATCTATGTATACCCTGTCGTCGCGCCTGAATTTTCCAACTGGCGCAGCGAACAGATGGCGTGGCGCCATACCGCCGTGCTGTTCGACCAGACCCACCACATGGACGAACTGATCGTCGAGGGGCCGGATGCCGCGGCGTTTCTCGCCCATGTCGGCATCAATGCCTTCGGCAATTTCGATCTCAACCGCGCCAAGCATTTCGTGCCGGTCACGCCGGCGGGCCATGTCGTCGGCGACATGATCATCTTCCGCGAGCGCGAGGACAAGTTCGTCCTCGTCGGTCGCCAGCCGACGGCCAACTGGACCAAGTTCCAGGCCGCCATCGGCAAGTGGAACGTCCGGCTCGTCCATGACCCCCGCTCGGATTCCCGCCCCGAGGGCGAGCGCGTGCTGCGTACGCATTATCGCTACCAGATTCAGGGTCCGGATGCGAACAAGATCCTCGACGCCATCAATGGCGGTCCGGTTCCCGAGATCAAGTTCTTCCATGTCGACTGGATCAATGTCGGCTCGAAGCGGGTGCAGGCGCTGCGCCACGGCATGGCCGGCGCGCCGGGTCTGGAAATCTGGGGCCCCTATGCCGACAAGGCCTATATCCTTTCGACCATTCTCGAGGCTGCGGCCAAGACCGGCGTAGACCTGCGCCGCGTCGGTTCGCGCGCCTATTCCACCAACACGCTGGAATCCGGCTGGATACCCTCGCCGCTGCCGGGCATCTATTCCGGCGACGGGATGATGGCCGACTATCGCGACTGGCTGGGCGCCGATGCCTATGAGGCGGTCGGCTCCATCGGCGGATCCTTCGTCTCCGACAATGTCGAGGACTATTACACCAATCCCTTCGAGCTCGGCTACGGCTTCTATATCGGCTGGAAGAAGGATGACTTCATCGGCAAGGATGCGCTCGCCAGGCTCAAGGATGCGCCGACCAACCGCAAGAAGGTGACCTTCGAGTGGAACCCGGAAGATGTCCTGAAGGTCATCGCCTCGAATTTCGAGGAAGGCACGCCCTACAAGTGGATCGACTTCCCGCAGCCCAACTATGCGTCCTCGACCGCCGACATGGTCATGAACGGCGACACGATGGTCGGCATGTCGATGTTCAACGGCTATTCCTACAATGAGCGACGGGTTCTGTCGCTCGGCGTCGTCAGCCAGGACGTCAATGTCGGCGACGTGCTGACGCTGAAATGGGGCGAGCCGGAAGCCACGCAGAAGACCTCGGTCGAGCCGCATCGTCAGGCCGAGATTCGCGTGCGCGTTTCGCCGACGCCCTATGCCGCCGAGGCCCGCGAAAACTACGCCGACAGCTGGCGCACCAAGGCGAGCCGCTGATCGCCTTTCTTGTGACAATCGGCGCCGCCTTCGACTGGGGCGGTTGCCAGCCGCCGCCGGCGGAGAGAACGGACGTTTGCCGGAGATACGGGACAGGTCGAGGAGGGCCTGTCGGGATGCTCTGCCGGCGCCATGATCGATGCATTGTCGCGGAAAGTCCGGTATTCTTCGCCGGGGTCCCGCGAATATGAGTTCAGGAGCGTGGCCGCAGGCAGGCGGGCGCGCAAGATTTCAAGTCATGAAACCTGGGGAGGAGAATCATGATCTACAGGTCACTGCGCACTCTTGCCGTATCCGCCGCGCTTTTCGCCGGCGTCACTGCGGCATCTTCGGCGGAAGAACTGTCTTTCGCCCATTTCGTTCCGCCGCAGCACACGTTGACCGGTTCGGTCATCGAACCGCTGCAGGAAGGCATCGCCAACGAGGTCGGCGATGATCTCACCATCCGCGTCTATCCGGGCGGCGAACTCGGCAAGGGGCCGCTGGAACAGTATGTCCGCGTGCTTCAGGGCGTTGCCGATATCGTCTGGGGCCTGCCGGGCTACACCTCGTCGCAGTTCCCGAAAACCATGATCGCCGAAATGCCGGGCGTGATCGCGCTGGGCGAGCCCGGCTATCCGGCAATCTGGCGCTCCATGGACATGATCAGGGACGAGTTCCCGGGCACGAAGCCCCTGGCGTTGTGGACCTCGGAGCCCAACATCTTCATCATGAAGGACAAGGACATTCGCACGCCCGATGACCTGAAGGGCCTGAAGATCCGCGCCGCCGGCTCGACCACGGCCGCCGTTCTCGAAGCGCTCGGCGCGACACCGGTGCAGATGCCGGCGGGAGAGCTGTACAACGCCCTGCAGACCGGGCTGATCGACGGCGTCGTCACCGGAGCGTCCGCCGTCACCGACTTCAAGCTTTCCGAGGTCGCCGACAGCTATACGATCGGCGCGCCGATCGGCCGCCTCACCTTCTACGTGGTCATGAGCCAGGCGCGCTATGACGGGCTCTCCGACGAGCAGAAGGCGGCGATCGACAAATATGCCGGCGAGTATCTTTCCGAGAGCGCGGAAACCGCCTGGAACCGGGTTGCCGAAGAGACCATCGCCGGGCTTGAAGCCGATCCGGACAAGACCGTGATCACGCTCGACGCCGACCAGGCGGCAGCCTTCGGTGCGCTCACCATTCCGGTGACCGAGGAGATCGTTTCCGAGCTTGGCGCCGAAGACGTTCTCGCCTCGATGCGCGGTGAATAGGACCATGCTTGTCACGCTCCGCAAGGCGGCGAACGGGTTGATCTCGCTCTCCGCCTTTGCCGGCACGCTCGGGCTGATCTTCGTGACGCTGGTCGTGCTCGCGGACGTGATCGGAAGGGCATGGGGCGCGCCGCTGCGCGGCGCGCAGGACTTCTACCAGATGGGCATGGTGATCATCGTCTTCGGCGGCATGGCGCTTTGCGACAAGCTCGGCGGTCATGTCGCGGTCGATGTCTTCGAGGATCATTTTCCCGATGCCCTCAACCACTGGCTCAATATCTTCGCCGCGCTTCTCGGCGCGGTGATCTTCGCCGGCATTGCCTACACCGTCTATGATTCCGCGAAACTGTCGCAGATGCTCAAGCTTGCCACCAATATCGTGCGCATGCCCAAATGGTATTTCCAGTGGGCGCTGTCGATCATGGCGTTGATCACCGCCTTCGGCATGGGGCTTCGCGCCGTTGAACTTGTGCTGACCGGCCGTGCCGGCCGCGCCGAGCGGGAGATCGGGAAATGAGCGGAGAACTGGTGGGCCTGATCGGCCTTGCCGTCCTGTTTGTACTGCTGGTGATCCGCGTGCCGGTGGCGCTGGCCATGTTTTCCGTGGGCTTTGCCGGCATCTGGGCATTGCGCGACCTGAAGGCGGCGATGAGCCTGATGGCGTCGGAGAGCTTCACGCTTGCCTCCTCGGCCGAGCTGGTGGTCGTGCCGCTTTTCATCCTGATGGGCAATGTCGCATCGGTGACGGGCATGAGCGGCAGGCTGTACGATGCGGCCTATGCCATTGTCGGGCGGTTTCGCGGCGGGCTTGCCTCGGCGACCGTGCTGGGATGTGCCGGGTTCGCCGCGCTTTCGGGTTCATCGGTCGCCTCGGCGCTGACCATGGGCAAGGTGTCCATGGCCGAGATGGACCGCTTCAATTACGACAACAGGCTGTCGACCGGGGTCGTCGCCGCCGGCGGCACGCTCGGCATCCTGATCCCGCCCTCGACCGGCTTCGTGATCTACGCCATCCTGACGCAGCAGTCGATCGGGCGGCTGTTCCTGGCGGGCGTCTTGCCGGGCATCCTGCTTCTGTCGATGTTCATTGTCACGATCACCGTGCTGTGCTGGCTCAGGCCCGGTTTCGGTCCCGCCGGTCCGCGCACGACGATGGGCGAGAAGACGAAGAGGATGGTCGGGGCACTACCCGTGCTCTCGGTGGTGATCCTGACGATCGGCGGCATCTATGGCGGGATATTCTCGCCGGTGGAGGCGTCTGCCGTCGGCGCCGGGCTGATCATCCTGATCGGCGCGGCGACGGGAAAGCTTACGCCAAAGGCGTTCTGGGCGGCGGCCAAGGATTCGGTGGTCACGACGGCGGCGGTGATGCTGATCCTGATTTCGGCCCATATCCTGAACCCATTCCTGGCGCTCACCCACATTCCCGATCTGGTCGGCGCCTTCCTGGAAGGCCTTCAGGTCGGACCGATCGCGGTGCTGGCCCTGATCCTGCTGACCTATCTGATCCTCGGCTGTTTCCTTGAAGGTTTCGCCATGCTGGTGCTGACCATGCCGATCTATTTTCCGGTGATCACGCAGCTCGGGATCGACCCGATCTGGTTCGGCGTGCTGGTGGTGCTGACGCTGGAAATGGGACTGATTTCGCCGCCGGTCGGGGTCAATGTGTTCATCGTCAAATCGGTGGCGCGCGACGTGCCGCTTTCGCGCATCTTTGCCGGCGTCACGCCGTTCTGGTTTGCGATGCTGGCGACGCTGGTGGTGCTGATCGCCTTTCCGCAGATCACGCTGATCCTGCCGAATACGATGATGAACTAGCGCATCGGCCCGAAAACCGGAATCGATTTTCGGCAAGCACGATGCGTAGATAAAATAGGTTAGAGCGTCCTTTGTGCGTCCGAACGGACGCACGGCGCCCTAGCGGAACTCGCAGAACGGCGGAGATGGATCTCCGCCTGCAAGCGCGTTGGAAATTTCGGCGGGACGTTTGACAGAAAGGCGCTGCCCGGCAATGCCGCGAAAGACAATCGAAGCTCTGACTGCCGGCACGGCCTGCGCGCCGGCGGCGGGAAGACGCGCGCCGAAAACGGCCGGAAAAGACTTGCCGCAATGCGGAGCCATGAATGAAAGATCGTTCGCCTCTCGAAGGAGGGGAACACCTGCAGTCTGAATGGGGGCGGATGTCCGCGCCCCGATCCGGAGGAGAACCTTGCGATGAAGTCCTATGTCCTGACCATCAAATGCGCCAACCGTCCAGGCATCGTTGCCGCCGTCGCCACGCTGCTTGCCCGCGCCGACGGCGATATCACCGAGGCCCGGCAGTTCGACGATGCGGTGAGCGACACTTTCTTCATGCGCGTGTTGGTCAAATATCCAGGCGACGAGACCGCCCTGCGTGCCGAGATGCAAAAGCTCGCGGCCGAATACGGCATGACCTGGGAATTGTGGGACATGGCGCGCCGGCCGAAGGTGCTGATGATGGTCTCGAAGTTCGATCATTGTCTCGGCGATCTGCTTTACCGCAACCGGATCGGCGAACTGGACATGGAGGTCGTCGCGATCGCCTCCAACCATCCGAAGACGGCTTTGAACCTCACTCTGATGGGCGATATTCCCTATCACCACTTGCCGATAACCAGGGACACCAAGCCCGATCAGGAAGCCCGGATCAAGGCGCTCGTCAATGAAACCGGCGCGGAACTGGTGGTTCTCGCCCGCTATATGCAAATCCTGTCGGATGATCTCTCGGCCTTCCTGTCGGGGCGCTGCATCAACATCCACCACTCTTTTCTGCCGGGCTTCAAGGGAGCAAAACCCTATCATCAGGCCTTCGAGCGCGGGGTGAAGATGATCGGCGCCACGTCGCATTACGTAACCGAGGACCTCGATGAGGGTCCGATCATCGCCCAGGATGTCGAGGCGGTCACCCATGCCGACACGCCGGAGGATCTCGTCCGCAAGGGGCGGGATATCGAACGGCGTGTGCTGGCCAGGGCGGTGACCCTGCATCTTCAGCGCCGCGTGATGTTGAACGGGAAGAAGACGGTCGTGTTCGAAAAATAGATCCGGATGTCCGAAAAGCGTTTTCCGGTCTTCGGCCAGGGCCGGCCGATGCCGCAATCGGCAAAGCGATCCGCTTTCCCAAAAGCGCAACATGGCAATGTCGTCAGAAAGAGTCGGGGAAGAGCTTGCCAGGGAACGACGAAATGTATACATTTGATTCATCGGAACCTGGAGGAGGATCTGCAAAAATGATTGGATTTCTGGGCAGGCGCAGCAAGCAAACCGCTACTGGAGACGATGTCATAGGCCCATTTCTGAAAGGGTTCTCGATCGAAGTCATGCCGCGCACGGCGGCCAAGGTTGATGACTTCAAGGCGCTGCTGCCGGTCGGAACACGTGTATACATAGCTCACATCGAAGGAACGCCGATCGAGGATATGGTCGCCACGGCGCGGCGTCTGTCGGAAGACGGCTTTACGGTCATGCCGCATTTCCCCGCTCGCATCATCAGAAACAGGGCGATGCTCGAAGACTGGATCGCGCGCTATCAGGGCGAGGCCGGCGTCGACCAGGCGCTGCTGCTGGCCGGCGGTGGTGGCGCGCCTGCCGGCGACTATCACTCGTCAATGCAGCTGATGGAGACCGGGCTGTTCGACAAGGCCGGGTTCCGGCGGCTTCATGTAGCCGGCCATCCGGAGGGCAACAAGGATATCGATCCCGACGGGTCAACCGGTAATGTGGATGCCGCCCTCAGGTGGAAGCAGGACTTTGCCGAGCGCACCGACGCCGAAATGGCGATCGTCACCCAGTTCGCCTTCGAGGCGGAGCCGGTGCTGGCCTGGATCGAGCGGCTGCGCGGCTTCGGCGTGGACCTTCCCGTCCATGTCGGCATTGCCGGGCCGGCCAGGCTGCAGACGTTGATCAAATTCGCGATTGCCTGCGGCGTCGGTTCCTCGCTCAAGGTTCTGCAACGCCGGGCCATGGATGTCTCCAAGCTGGTGCTGCCCTATGAGCCGACGGACGTTCTGGTTGATTTTGCCGCCGCAGCGAAACGCGACGGCGGTTCGGCCGTCGCGCAGATTCATTTCTTTCCGCTCGGCGGCATCGGCGCCTGCGCCGACTGGGCGGTCCGCCATGGTGTCTCCGCTCCGGCCCCGGCCGCCGTATGAAGTCCTCGCCCGGCGGCGAGAGCGCCGTGCGTCGATCCGGACGCACAAAGGGCGCGCTAGCCTGTTGAATCGATGCATCGTGCTTTCCGAAAAGCAATTCCGATTTTCGGGCCGATGCGCCAAGCGACGCTCAGTTCCCGTCATGTCCCCGCTGGCCAGTTCGCGCACGCGACTGGTCGGTTTTTGTTGTCCAAGCAGTTCGGGAGGAGGTGGGGGCATGCGCGCAGACGCGCGCGAAATGTATACGCATCATGTTGATAGACTTATTCCATTTTGTATATAAAAGGCATTTTTTCTTCAAAATTCGTCCTAAAACTGTTTATTTCTGACGAATACTAAGCTAAAGTCTAAACATGGCCAGTTCGAAAACCTGTATATGCGTATACATTTTGGCCGGATGCCTTCGGTGTTTTTTCGTCTTGGAGGGCGGGAGAAGGGCCTCGAAAGCCTGCGAAGGCGTCAGATCGCGCCAGGCCGGAACGCGTTGTGTTTCGACGTCGCGGTTCGCGCGATCCGAGGAGCAATTCCAGCCGGTGCATTGACCGGCTGCGCATGCCCGTCCGGCCCGTTGCCGACAGTTTTATGGTTTCTTGCGAAAATCTTGCCTCGTTCAGGCTTTGGTTCCTGTTCAAGGCGAATTTGCCGGCGGCGATGCGCCGGGTTGCGGCAGTCGGCCCGGCAGGCCTGGTCCGTCGGGCATGGAAACCGTTCGATCGGACGCGAAGGTTCGCAGGGCCGTGCGCTCATGGCGGAAGTCGAGGACGGAGGAGGTCCCGGCATCCGTGTAACTGACCCAGAGGGAGGAGAACAGATGAGACTGAATGCGACCATAAGGTGCGGCATGGCGGCGGCGTCGGTTGCCGCGATCGTGCTGGCGGGGGGACTGGCCGCGCAGGCCGAGCCGATCGACCTCGAAGGAGAGACGGTGACGCTGGTGCACAATGTCGCGCCCGGCGGCGCAACCGCCATCAGCGCCCAGGTGCTCGCGGATGCCTGGTCGAAGACGATGGCGGGTCATCCGACCATGATCGTCCAGTCGGTCTCCGGCGGAGCGCTGACCAAGGGCATCGATTTTGTCATGGACGCCCGCCCGGACGGCAAGACCCTCGGCTATCTCGCCTGGCAGGGCACGACGCGCATCCTCGATCCGGAGGTGCTGCAGATCCCGTTCCAGGATTTCGGCGTGATCGGCGGCATCGGCGGATCCAACTTTCTGTTTCATGTCAGGAGCGATGTCGGCGCCGGGCTGAAAGACCGCGACGACCTGCCCGACGTCGAGAGCGTCACCGTCGGAGTCTACTCGCCGCGCATGACCCAGGGCATGCAGACGGCAGCAGCGCTCGATCTTCTCGGGGTCGACTGGCAGTTCGTCTCCGGCATGCTCGGCGACGGACCGCTTTACGCGGCCCTCCAGCGCGGCGAGATCGACGGCTACCCGGCGACCACGACCCAATATATCGCCGAACTCGGCGACGGACCGATCGCCAGCGGCGAGACGATGGCGATCTGGCAGATGGGGCCGCTCGAAGCGGATGGTTCGATGAAGCTCGATCCAGCCCTCGAAGGCGTGCCGACCCTCGGCGAATACATCGAAAAGGCGACCGGGAAACCGCCGGAAGGCCCGCTCTGGGACCTGGTCATGTATCACGCCCGGTCCTCGGCGCCGGTCAACTGGATCATCGTCGCGCCCCCCGGGACCCCTTCGGATCATCTCGACATGCTGCGCGCCAGTTTTGATGAAGCGACAGCCTCGCCGGACTATCTGGAGGCGGCCACCAAGGTCTACGGCTCGCCGCCGAACATCGTCCACTGGCAGGAGATGACCAGGATCATCTCCGATGTGCAGAACACTTCTGAAGACATCAAGGACACGATGCGCCAGCTGGTCGAGCGGATCGAGCAGTAGAAGGCGGGCCGGGGGCGGCGCGCCCGCCTCCCGCGCGCCGGGAACCGGAGCCTGGCACGAAGAGCCCGGCCGCCGCTCGCGTCTTGCCGCCGGCGATTGCGTCGTCGACGGACGCGCGGTCAGGGCCAGGCCTCCGCCGGTTCTGCCTGATTGCCATTGTGCCCTTTTCCTGAAGATTGGAGCGCGTCGTTCGCGGCGGATTGCAATCTAAAGATGTATTTTGCCATCGTTTGCGCCTGAGTGGGACAACGATGAGCAGCCACGCTGATCTGGAGCCGGAACTTCATGTTCGATTCATTCATGACGGGGCTTTCGCTGGTTCTGTCCTTTCCCGGTTTTCTCTACCTGCTTGCGGGCATCGCCGTCGGCCTGTGGCTTGGCATCGTCCCGGGCCTCGGCGGTGTCACCGGCATGGTGGTGCTTCTGCCGCTGACCTTCGGCATGGACCCGGCCGCGGGCCTTGCCATGCTGCTCGGCATGTTCGCGGTGGTCTCCACCTCCGATACGATCACGTCGGTCATGCTCGGGATTCCCGGCACGATCGCCAGCCAGGCGACCGTGATCGACGGCAATGCCATGGCCAAGCGCGGCCTGGCGCAGACGGCTTTCGGCGCGGCCTTTGTCAGCTCGGCCTTTGGCGGGGTGCTCGGCGGCTTCGCCATGGCCGCCTCGCTGCCCTTTGCGCTGTGGATCATTCTTGCCTTCGGTTCGCCGGAGTTCTTCCTGCTTTCGCTGCTCGGCCTGCTCATGGTCGGCGCCGTCAGCGGCAACGCGGTCTCCAAGGGGTTGGGGGCGGCCGTACTCGGGCTGATGCTTTCCCAGATCGGCTATCCGGTCGCAAGCTCCATGCCGCGCTATTTCTTCGGCGAACGTTCGCTGCTTGACGGCCTGCCGCTGGTTCCGGTCATTCTCGGGCTTTTCGGCCTGCCGGAAATGATGGACCTTGCCGCCCGGCGCACGGCAATCGCCCACCTCAGCGACAAGCACGCGCAGGGTGACAGCATCTTCAGCGGGGTCCGCGCCGCCATCCGCAATCGCTGGCTGGTCCTGCGCTGTTCATTGATGGGCGTCTATGTCGGCATGCTTCCGGCCATCGGTTCTTCCGTGGTCGACTGGCTTGCCTATGGCCACGCCACGCAGAGCTGCAAGACCGATCCGCAGTTTGGCAAGGGCGACGTGCGCGGCGTGATTGCGCCGGAAGCGGCCAACAATGCCGTGCTCGGCGGTTCGCTGATCCCGACGCTTGCCTTCGGCATTCCCGGCAGCGGCGCCATGGCGGTGCTCCTGGGCGCCCTGACGATCCACGGCTTCTCGCCGGGCCGAAACATGCTGGGCGACAATCTCGACATCACCTTCTCGATGGTCTGGACGATCATCATCGCCAATATCATCGGCGCCGCCGCCCTGATGCTCTGGGGCCGACAGGTGGCGCGCGCCGCTTTCGTTGACGGCAATTTCATCGTGCCGGCGGTGATCCTGTTCATCTTCATGGGCTCCTGGGTCTGGCAGCCGGGCATGTTCACCTGGATCACGCTTCTGGGCGTCGGCCTGCTCGGCTACATCATGAAGGCGGCGGGCTGGCCGCGACCGCCCTTCATTCTCGGCTTCGTGCTCGGGCCTGTCCTCGAGAACGCCATGTCCATCACCTGGCAGAGCTATACGGTGATGGAAGTGGTCACCCGTCCGACGGTGATCGGTCTCGTCATTGTGCTGGCCCTCGTCTTCTTCTTTGCGCTGCGCTCGACCCGCCGCGGGCTCGCTGCCCACGCGATCGAGGATACGCAGGAGAGCAAGGCAAGTCTGATCCTGTCTTCGGCGCTCGCGCTCGTGCTCATGGCCCTCTTCGGCGCGGCGGTGTGGATGGCGCGCGACTGGAAGCTTCTGGCCAAGGTCTCGCCGATGGCCTTTGGCCTGGCGGGCATCGTCATCATGGGCTTCGTCCTGTTCCAGGACCGCAACCGGCTTCGGGTGATCGCCGCCGCGCGTCGGGCGGGCGATGCTCTCGCCGGCGGCACCACGCGGCAATTCATCGCCGCGCATCGGCGTCAGATCATCACCTTCCTGTCGATCGCGTTGATGGCGGCGCTGACGCCATGGGTCGGCACCTATGCCGCCATCCTCGGCTTTGCCGCGATCTACACGACGCTTTGGGGGCGGTTCCGGTGGTGGGTGGTCGCCCTCTACACGGCTGGCCTCGGGGCGGTGCTCTACTTTCTTTACGACCGCCTTCTTCATGCCCCGTTCGAATTACCGTTCTTCATGTGATGAGGAGACTGAAACATGCTGACAGAGCTTGATGTCGAGGCAGGACCGGATCCCGCCGCAGGGATCGGCGCCATCGATTGCGACGTGCATCCGCGCAGTCCCGGACAGGAAGACCTGCTCCCGTTCGTCGACAGCTACTGGAAGGACATGATGCCCTACCGCAATATCGGGCATATGGAACTGATGTCCTATCCGTTCTCGACCAGGCCATTCAGGGCTGAAGGCCCGGATGGCGGAGTCGCAAATCCCAAACGGCTGGCCGAAGCCCATCTGGATCCGAGGGGCATCTCGGCGGCGATCCTCAACGTCGTCAACGGCGTTCAGGCGCTGTTCGACCCCTATATGCAGGCGATGATGTGCCAGGCGACCAATCGCTGGCTGGCGGCGGAGTGGCTGGATCGGGACCCGCGCCTGCGGGCCGCGCTGCTGGTGCCGTTCCGTCACCCGGAAGAGGCGGTGGCGGAGATCAAACGCTATGCCGGTGACCGGCGCTTCATCCAGATCCTGGCGATCTGCATGGGTGATGCGCCGCTCGGCCAGCGCCAGTTCTGGCCGATCTACAAGGCGGCATCCGATGCCGGATTTGTCCTGTCGATCCATCCGGGCAGCAATTACCGCCACGCGCCGACGCAATCCGGCTTCATGTCCTATCTTGTGGAGGAACAGGTCAACTGGTCGCAGGGCTTCGCCAGCCAGGCGGCAAGCCTTCTGAGCGAGGGCGTGCTGACCGAGTTTCCGGACATGAAGGTGGTGATGGCGGAAAGCGGGATTTCCTGGCTTTTCGGCGTCTCCTGGCGCATGGCGAAGGACTGGCGCGGCTGCCGCGTCGAGGTGCCGTGGCTGAAGGAGGGCCCGGACAAGATCTTGGAACGCCAGCTGCGCTTCACCCTGCAGCCCTTCGATCTTCCGGTCGAGCCGGAAGAGGTCGCAGCCGTTGTCGAATGCATCGGCGGGCCGGAACTGCTGCTCTATTCCTCCGATTTTCCGCATGATCACGGACCGACCGCCGCCCGTTGGCCGAACGGGCTTTCCGCCGATCTCGCCAATGCCATCTGCCGCGAGAATGTCCTTGCCACCTATCCGAGACTGGAGGTCTGACATGACTGTTGCCGAACTGGAGAGGCCCGACACGGCCAAAACGAAACTGGGTATTGTCGATTGCGACATTCACCCCGCAATGACCGACAGGACCGAGCTCTCCCGCTTCATGCCGCTGCGCTGGCGCGAGCATGTGCGCGATTTCGGCATGCGGTCGGGCGGTTCGCTCGTTGGCATGCTGCAATATCCGCGACTGAACCATGGCGGCATGCGCCAGGATGCCTATCCGCCGGAGGGCGGCCCGCCGGCTTCCAGCCTCGCCTTCCTGCAGAAGCAGCTTCTGGACGAGCTCAATATCGAGTTCGGCTTGCTGCAGGCGCTGAATCCCGGGCCGTCACTGCAGAACCTCGAATTGAGCGCGGCCGTCTGCGCGGCCGTAAACGACTGG
>NZ_CFHTCS010000033.1:0-21237 GCF_984369615.1 Martelella sp.
GAACGTTTTCCTATGTCCTGAAACAGCGCCAGGGCACAAAATTCTAGACAGTCTCATGCGTAGTAGTAGTAAACGATCTTTCCGCTGGCCAGTTTCTTCCTGACCTTGTGCACGCCCTTAAGCTCTGTCACGACGTGCATCCTTCTCCCTCCAGGCGAAATAGTCATCGAGACTATTCAGATTTTCCGGCTGAGACCGGTCGACGAAATCGTCTTCCGAATTATTCCCGTTATCTCCGTTGATGACAACCGTGCCATCGGGGCGAACGCTGACGGTGCGAACGTCCACGCCGGCGGCTTTGACGGCCATGATGGCGCGCTTAACGGCGTCCAGTGTGAATGGAATGGTTCGGCGTCCCATGGCTATCTTTTCCTCCATGCGTCAAAGTCTTTGACCATCTCGCGCCAGCGCGCGGCGGCTTCGTTGCTTGTGTTCAGCTCGGTTCGGCTTGAAATGGCGAGGACCGATCGCACGCGCGCGGCGACGCGATCATCTGTCAGCGGTCGGGCGAGGGCGTGCCGGGCTTCCATGAACGCCTTGAAGGCGGGTTCGCTGCATTTCATGGCGCATTCGGCGGCATAGTTCTTTGCCGGCCTGCCGCCCCGTGCCTCCAGTTCCATCTGCAAGCGTTCGATTTCAGTCCGGCGCCTTCGGTCGAGCTTGGCCGCTGCGTCGATCATTCGGATCAGGTCGGCCGGTATCTCGACATGCTTGAGCAGCAGTTCGCGGTTTGACACGGGGCAGGCTTGAGGAATGGTGCTGATGATATCCGGTTCCGTCGTATCCACGCCGTTTACCTCCAGATGCAACGCCTCGTGATCGGTCGAGATCTGGTCGATCGGCACAGCTGAGAGCACTAATGCCCGGTAGGCTGAAAGGCGTTCTTTGGCTCCAAGGTGTTGTGAAGTCATCACGTTCTACACCGCCAATGCAGCAAGTGCGGCTTCGATAGATGCGAGTTGAAAAATCGCAATGAAGGCTAGGGCGATTGTGCCGATGATGACAGCTATCAGGCTGGCCCGGTGAAGCAGCAGGCAATCATCGATTGTAAGTGGATGTCTGTGCGGCGAACGCAGCATCATCTCTTCGGTTCGTTGGCCTCTCAGATAGTGTGCCGTTGTTCCGCTTATTTTGGGGGTGGATGAGCCTTCTTGTCGCCGAGACTGATACATTTTCATCAGGTGTGCGTCCCTTGCCATTTTCAGCAAGAGTGCAAAATGCACATTACGAAGTCAAGCCATTATGTGCAAGATGCACACCAAGAGAGCCAAACGTCGTTGAGCGACGACTACGATGACGGCAAGAGCTGGTAAGTGACGCTAGACCGGCTTTATCCAGTCAATAGGAGCTGCCCAACGGACGTGCTGATCTGGGATGTCTGAGAAGTTGGGATTGAGGCTTTGCAGGGTCCATGTATTGGCTTCGCTGCCCTGGCGGAGGATTTTCACAAAGATGCGCCCGTCGCCAAGCTCGGCTATACATCGCTTGTTGATCATGGTGTCTGGAGGCAGAAGTCGCGAGTAATAGAGTAGTGTCCCGTCCTCGTATGCGGGAAACATGGAATCCCCGCAAACCCTAACGGCTACGGTTTCCAGCGGCGCATTGCTCGGTACTTCCACATATTCGACATCGCCATTGTCAATTGCCTCCACCTCGGCACCCGCTCCAACTTTTCCTTTAAGCGGGACGCCTCGTCTGGGGCTGTTGCCTTCGCCAGTCAGCAGCCAAGCAGGGCTGATGCGAAAGGCCTTTGCGTACTTCTCTGCTGCGCGAGTGATGCCCCGCGTCCCGTTTTCATGCTGAATGTAGGTGTAGTAATTCCAGCCAAAAAACTTGGCTGCCGACTTTGCGTCGGAGAAGCCACGGGCAATTCTGGCTTGCTCTAGCCGTTTCGATTCTTCTGGTCTGTCATCAAACACCATAATGTGCATATTGCACGGCGTTGGTGTGCGTTTCGACTTGACTTCGGAGAGTGCGTTATGCACACCATCGCCCCATGATTTGCGAAATCGACATAAAGGAACTCCGCGCCCGCCGAGGCTGGTCTCGGAGCGAAATGGCTGAGTATTTCGGTGTCGACACGTCCACGGTGTGCCGTTGGGAGAACCTGGGCATACCTAAGCGCGGCGCAACCCGGAAGACTTTGCAACGAGAGTGGGCAGCGTGCCTTGCCTCCGGGAGCGTGAAATGAGGTTCTTGGGCGCGGAATCTTCCAGTCTCTGGTGTGCGATTTTCCCTCTCATTCGAGTGGCTATTGCGCCTCTGAGTGAACTCAGAGGCTTGGCTGTGCTTGGCGGCGACAGTGCCTCGATAGCAGGTCCTAACCGGAAGCGCCGTGAATGCTTCCCCCGAAACCATTCTCTCAAAGAGGTGCTGTGATGGAGCGTTTGCTGGCACAGAAGGCTGTCGATGGCCTGCGCGAGGCTTCCCGCCGTTCGGTCGTGCAGGGCGGCGGGCCGGAGCGATTTCAATATGTGACGCGGGTGACGCAGGGGCAACTTTCGAAATGCTGGACCCATGACCCCAGCCGGAAGACCCAGCATGTGATGGCGATCGACATTGCCGTCGAGGCCGACATGGAGGCCGGCGCGCCGGTGATCGTCGGCGAGATGGCACGGATCCTCGGTTATCGGCTCATGCGCGATGACGGGGCTTACAGCGCCGGCGGCGGGCTGGGTATCGCCGATATCGGCGCGTTTCAGGATGCTTTTCACGCATTGTCGCAGTCCATGATCCAGGCCGTTGCCGACGGCAAGGTCGATCCGCGCGAAGCGGCGGACATCCTCGAAAAATACGCGAACTTCATGCGGGTTGCCCACGCCGTGGAGAGCAAGACGCATGGCTGCGAAGGCGAGGTCTGACATGACCATCGAAACGCAACAACCGCGAGACACGAGCCGCTGCCGGATCACTTCGGTGTGCGGCTTTTCCTTTTGCAGCCGCTGCGGCGGCAATGACTACGATGACAGGCCGTTTGCCTGCGTCGACCTGACAACGATGGAAGGCTCTGGAGCGATGGCGACACGAAAGACCAAGACGGCAACGACAGCGGCCAAGCGGGCGGAGCCGCCGCCACAGATGCAGCGTGAGGACCGGCGCATCGTCGCCGACAAGATTGCCGATGTCTACGACGACGAGGGCTATATCGCCCCGTGGACGGATGAACTCGTGGCGCAGGATCTGGGCGTGCCGCGCGCTTGGGTCGCGGAGGTGCGCGATTTCATGTTCGGGCCCGCGAACGAAAATCCGAAGCTCGCCGAATACCGGCGCCTGCATTCGGAATGGAAGGCCGACTACGAAAAGTTCCGCTCGGAGTTGGCTGCTCAGAAGTCGGACAGCAAGCGCCTGCATAATACCGCGCTCGATCTGCAGCGCCGAGCCGAGGAAATCAGCGTTCAGCAGAACCGGATCGTTCGGGAGTGCAAGCTGTGAGCGCGGTGAGGATTACCCGAATTCTTTGCCCGCATTGTGCAGGGCAGGGCTATCTGGCCGGCAATCGCCATCGGTGCCCGGTGTGCTGCGGCAATGAGCGGATATCTGCCGACGATGCCCGTGCCTATGCCATGGCGCAACGGCGCATGTCTGATGCCCTTGGCGCCGGCGAGCTGTCATGGCCACAGAAGCGGAAATGCGCGGCGATTGCCGAGGGCATCTATGAGCTTCTGCAGGAACTGCCGCCCTGGCGCGCGCACCGGAGGGCGACAGGATGACCGAACTGCGTGTTCTTGTCGGCTGCGAAACTTCCGGTGCGGTGCGTCGTGCCTTTGCCGCACGCGGGCATGACGTCTGGTCATGCGACGTTCTGCCGGCCGAAGACGGAAGCAACCGGCATCTTGTCTGCGATATCCGCGACATTCTCGATGACGGCTGGGATTTGCTGGCCGTGATGCACCCACCGTGCACGCGGCTTTGCAACAGCGGTGTGCGCTGGCTTTCCGGCCCGCCGAAGAATGCTCCGAACGAGGCGACCCTTGCGGAGAAACAGGCTTGGCCGGTTCTTTCTGTTGCCGACCGAAGAGCCATCATGTGGCGGCTGCTGGATGAAGGCGCGGCGCTGTTTTCCGCCTGCTGGAATGCGCCGGTCGACCGGGTGGCGATTGAAAACCCGGTGATGCACCGGCACGCAAAAGAGCGGATCGTCAACTATCAGAAGCCGGCACAGACCGTGCAGCCGTGGTGGTTTGGCAACCGGGCGTTCAAGGCAACCTCATTCTATCTGCGCGGACTGCCGCCCCTGACCGAAACCGATCGGCTGGAGCCGCCGAAACCGGGCACGGACGAACACAAGAAATGGTCGATCGTGCATCGGGCCTCGCCGGGGCCTGACCGCTGGCGGCTGAGATCACGAACATATCCGGGCATTGCCAGCGCAATGGCCGACCAATGGGGTGGGGCGGCCTTGTCGGTTGCCGCTGCCCTCAACGATGTACTGGAGGTGGCGTCATGAGCGAGGTACCGTATACCCGCCTTTGCCTGTCGGACAGTCAAGATTTACACAAGGTCATCAATATCGACATCGAGGGCAGCGGCGAGCGCCTTTATGGCCGATATGGAGCCATCTGCTTTTCCGTTTTCGATATCCGACAGGTAGGGCTGGGAAATGCCGGCCTTTTCTGCCAGCGCCTTCATGGTCAGGCCACGGTATTTGCGCCACACGCGCAGGCGGCTCTGGCTCTCATCGGAAAGCGCGACAATCAGTTCGTGCGGATAGGTTTCTTCTCCGGCTTCCACGCCGGCCATGACCGCGCGGGCGCGCAGGCTGTCGAGCATATCATCATAATCGGCTTCGCGCAGCAGCACGTAATTGTTGCCTTCGATGGTGATCTTCTGAACTTCGGCCATGGCGTGTCACTCCTTGTAAATGCCGCCGCGCGGCCCTGCGTCGATGATCATGACGATCAAACCCTGATCATCAAGGATGATGCGGTCGGAACCGACGCGGATGCGAAAATAGGGGCTGCCCTGCAGCTTCTTCAAATCGACCGTTTCACCAGCCGCGAAAGCCTCGATCCTGGCGATGATTGCATTGCGGCGCTTTGGTTGCATGCGCTGAATGCTCTTCATTGCAGCCTTGGTGTAGCGGATCGTCTTCATGTGTTGAATATAGCTATAGGCGATATTCTGCGCAAGCTAGAAATCGTATTTTGCTATAATTCAAGACCTGGTGCCATGGAGGCTTTGCCATGAGCGAGATGCCGTATGTCCGCTTTTACATGTCCGACTGGCTTTCTGCCACGCGCGGCATGAAGGCTGCCGAAATGGGCGTGTATTTCACGCTGCTGGCGCTGATGTATGAGCGCGGAGAGCCGCTGACCGAGAACCACGAGCGGCTGGCGCGGCAGTGTGGCTGCACGAAAAAGGTGTTTTCCCAATACCTCGATGTGTTCCTCGATGACGGGAAAATCATCCGGTCGGAGGGCGGTCTCTGGAACCGTCGCGTGGAAAAAGAATTTCAATTTCGCGAAAAAATTTCGGAGCAGGCAAAAGGGGCCGCGAAAAATCGCTGGGAAAAAACCAATAAAAACAAAGGCGGTTCGATGCGACCGCATAGCGACCGCAATGCGGATGCAATGCGTAAGCCAGAAGTCAGAGTTAAGAAAGAAAGTGTTCCTAAAGGAACACCAAAGAAATCGCCCAAATCGGTTCTCTGCGATGTGCTGTCGCCGGAGGTTGCCGATGCCGTCATCGAACATCGCAAAGCACTCCGCAAAAACCTGACCGTCCGGGCTGCCGAACTGCTCACACGGCGGTTTGCGCTGATGCCGGATCCTGACGCTGCGGCGGAAACCATGATCGGTCGCGGGTGGCAGGGTTTTGAGCCGGGCTGGATGCAGGAACGGCAGCAGGGTGCTCCCCGGGCATCGCCCGCCAAGCCCTCACGCGGCGACGAAATCAGGGATCACAATCAGCGCGCTCGGGACAGTTTGCGCAAACGGATGGGACAGGACGATGGCAGCGAAGATCGTAAAATTATCGACATCAGCCGGGGAGATTGGAAGGTTGCGCAAGGCACTTGAGCCGGCGAACGAACGGCAGTCCGATATCATGCTCGATGCGCTGATGGACCGTGGTTTTGCGATCCCCGACAGCGTCAACGCCGACAAGGCCGGGCAGTTCTATGCCGAGGCGATGCGGGGCAAGCCAATCGGCGCGCTTCGCCGGGTGTTCGAGAACCTGCGGCTCGGTCGATATCCGAAATTCCAGTCGTTTCTGCCCAAGCCTGCCGAGCTTTCCGCCCTTGTCGATGCGGCTGCCAAGCATGACCGAGACCTGCTCAGGATCGAGCACGAACAGGCGGAAGCGGCGAAAGAACGGGAGGCGGAACGCGCCCGGCGCTACCTGACCCCGGAAGAGCGCGAGCGCCGCCGCCGCAGGGCGAGGGCGGTGCGGGAGATGATCGGCACTGCTACCGAAGCGCGGAAGGTGGAGGAGAGCGAGGATGACTGAGGCTGAGAATCGCAAGGCCGTGCGCCGGGCCTTCCTGAAATTCTATCGGCAGTGGCCGACATTTGGCGATGACAGCGACGAACGGGCGTTTGTCGAATGGCAGGCGCTGCAACCGGAAGAGCGACAGGCTGCCGATGCCATGTTGCCGGGGTTTCTGGCGTTCGAGGCGATGAACGGCCGCACGGTGAAGTTTGCGGCCAGCACCTATCTGCGCGAAAAGCGCTGGACGGCAGTGCTGGAGGGGCTGGAAGGCGCGGGCGGTTCGGTGATTGCCGCGACCTTCGGCAAGGCCTGGATGGCGGAACGCTTTGCCCGGCTTGGCGAACCATGCGCACGACTGCCGGCGCTGACGCGGTTTCAGGAACTGGAAATCGCCGAGGGCCGGGCAGACCGCAAGGCGCTTTGGCGCGAACGCATGGCCAAGATGGGCTGGACGTCCGTTAACGCCATGAACGATCAGGCCGTCCGCTTTCCTGGCAAGGGCATGCGGGTTTCCGGCGAGATCGCGCTGCTTGGCGCTGACTTCGAGGCGGTGCGGGTTGGTGGCGATCAGTGGGCGGCATGGGAGGCTGAGCATGCGGCGCGCGGCTGGCCGTTTCTGCCAGAGATGGGTCGGGTGGAATGGGTTTATTTCCCGCCTCTTGGAGCCGGAACGCCGGGCGAAGCGCTGGAGACGTTCTTCGGCAAACTGGACAGGGCGAAACAGCTGGAGGCGGCGCAATGACGGAATATCGGAAGATCGGAACCTCGGTCGATCTGGCCTATGGCCTGAAATTCGAGGATCGGCTGCGGCTGATCCGGCTTTCCGGCCGGTCGGCACTGGCCGAGAAGGCGGCGAATGACGCGCCGTGGTATGTTTTGCGGGTGATGACCGGGCGGGAGCGGGCCGTTTGCGATGCGCTGACGGAGTGTGGTGCCGAGGCGCTGTCTCCGACGCGAAAAGGGCCGAAGCGGCGACGTCGGCACAAGGTTCTGCCACCGCAGGATATTCCACTGATGGCCGGCTATGTGCTGGTGCGGTTTGCTATGTCGGACACGGCGGTCAGCGCGCTGCTGGGCTTCGAGCATGTACGTGGGGTGCTTGGCGGGTGGCTCAGCCCGTTCGCGCTGGAAAACGACAGGGTTGTCCGGATCATGCAGAAAGCCGGCGATGGACGGTTCGACTGGGAGCGAGTCTCGAAGATCGTGGTCGTTGCGGGGGAGCGGGTGCGCATCGGCGAGGGGATGTTTGCAGGGCTTGAGGCCGACGTGGTCACGCCCAACAGCAAGGGCAAGGGCGACGTTGTGGTCGAGGTGGATATGTTCGGGCAGAAAACGCCTGTAAATTTGCCTCTTGCAATTCTCGAAAAGTTATGAACTTTATAGAGGCATTGGTTGATTCGGTTCTCAGTGACCTTCGCTCTCGCGCCCGAACCCCGCCCTCACGATAGCCGATCGGCAGATGCGATTGAGGGCCAGTGCGTAAGCTATATCTTTCTTCAACTTTCTGTTTTATACTTGAGTTGGTAAACGCAAGACGGGTGCGCCGTATTTTGGTTTACTTTTGGCTGAGGCGGATCGTGAGAGCGATCCGCCTTTTTGCGTTTAGGGCAAAAGGGAATTTTGCCCATTTGCTCAATGGCAATGTACCCGACCAACACTGTTGTCCATGTGACAACACTGACCTTGAGGCGAACTCTTTCGACAGCCCCCTCCATGAGCGCTGACGGCGGATGCAGTCAATAATGATATCAGAAATACCGAAATAAACTTGTTCATTGCTTCCCTCCTGACGTTGAGGGAAACAGGATAGATTAGAATATTCTAATTTGTATATAAACAAAACGTATTAGTCTCCTTCTATCCGCCCAATGATATTAATCGACTGAAATAGTATGCTCTCCGCCCATATCGACATCGACCTGACGCGCTTCGAGGCGAAGCTGACGTCGGCTGAGCGCCGTGACCTGCCGAAGGCGGAAGCGCTGGCGCTGAACTGGCTGGCCTATGACGGCATGCGGGATGTGCGGGCGAAGATGAAGGTCGTGTTCGACCGGCCGACGCAGCGGGCCATTCGCGGGATCGTCTACGATAAGGCGAGCGAGCGCCATCCGGTATCGGCCGTCGTGGTCGGCGGATCGGGCCGCAAGGGCGGGCTGCCGGCGGCGGCCTATCTCGGCCCGGAAATCCACGGCGGTATGCGGCGGCACAAGTCGTTTGAGGAACAGCTGATCGGCCGGGGGCTGATGGCTCGCAATCAGGTGGCCGTGCCGGCGGATCGAACGCCGCTCGACCGCTATGGAAACATGACGCAGGGTTTTCTCAATCGCGTCATGCGGGATCTTCGGATCGACTATCGCGGGGCAGGGGCAACGCGGGTTGCAAACGGTTCGAAACGGCGGAAGCGCCGGGCAAAACCCAACCAGTTCTTCGTGCCGGAAGGGCGTTCGGACCTGTTCCCGGGCGTCTGGTTCTCGGGACGGACGGACCGGGAGTTCTATCCGGTCATCCTGTTCGTTCGGATGACGTCCTATTCGGAGCGGCTGAAGCTCAATGAGATTGTCGCCGACCTGGTGCGGCAGAAAAAGGACCGGACATTCCGCCGGGCTTTCAAAAAGGTCTTCCCGAAGACCTGATCTCAATCACACTCAACATCGCGACGGGTCCTTCCTGGGGCCCTTTGCCACGCGGGTATTTGGCACCGCGCGGGTTCGTCAGTCTGAGCCCGAAACAGAAGCCTAAAGTCCAAGCCTAAATTAAAGTCAGAGGTGAGTTTAGCCACCATGGAAACCATGCCGGACAGCATGAGCAAGGCCGAGTTTGCGGCCCTGATCTCGGTATCTGCGGGCCGTGTCTCGCAATATCTGAGCGCCGGCCAGATCCATGGCAAGGCGATCGAGGGCGAGGGGCGGTTTGCTCGTATTCGCCCCGATGTCGCCATCGGCCAGCTCGGCCTCACCATCGATCCCTCCCAAGGGTACGGCGCCAACGGAAAAGCCCCTACAGCAACATGCAAGAAACAGGCTGATTTCCCGCGTGCCGAGCGCCGGGCGAGCGCGGCGGAACTGCCGCTGCGCTCGCCTGCAACCGAGGAGGAAGAGGAAGACCTTGCCGAACAGCTCGCCCGCGAGCGTCTGCAGCAACAGCGATATAAGACCGCCCAGATGGAGCGGCAGGAAAAGGCGGAAGCCGGGATCTATACCCGCACCGAGGATGTGCGCCGCGAGATCGGCCGGGCCTCGTCTGAAGCCTTCAAAGTGATGGAACAGGGACTGCCGGATCTGGCAACGGCCGTTGCCGAAGCTTTCAATTTTCCCCAGCGCGATATCCAGAAGGCGCTGACACGCAAGTGGCGCGAGATCCGGGTGAAGGCCGCAGCGGTGTTTCGCGAGGATCGTGATGCGACGCCGGAGATGATCGAGGAAGAGGCGGGCGCCGAATGACCATGCTGTTCAATCCCGAGCGGCTGATGTTCGAGGCGCTGGCAAACGCGTGCGAACCGCCGCCGCCAGTCGACTATCTTGGCTGGGCGAAGCGCAATATCGTGTTCTCCGAACGCATCTCGGCGTTTCCGGGACCATATCGAGAAGACATGTTCCCGTTCTTCTCCGAGATCCTGCGGGCATTGTCGCCGGACGATCCGTGCTCGATCGTCACGCTTTCCAAATCCGCCCAGGTCGGCGGCACGGTGCTGGCGAACATCTTCCTGCTTGGCACGCTCGACCTCGACCCTTGCGATTTCCTCTATGTCCATCCGACCGAGGAAAACGCCTCGCGCTGGTCGAAGACCAAGCTGATGCCGCTCCTGCGCGAGACCGTGTCGGTCCGCGCGCTGTTCCCAGAAGCCGGTCGCGATGGCGGCAATTCGATCCTCTACAAGGAACGGGTCGACGGGCGGGGTGCTGTACAGGCGGCCGGCGCCAATTCGGCGGCCGGTCTTTCGATGATCTCGCCGCGCGCCCAGGTGCAGGATGACCTTGCCAAATGGGTCTATAACGAGGCGGGCGATCCCGAAAGTCAGGCCGACAGCCGGTCGAAGGCCTTCTTCAACCGCAAGGTCTTCAAGATCTCGACGCCGCTGATCGCGCCGGGATGCCGGATCACGGCCAATTATCTGGCCGGCACGCAGGAACGCTATCATGTGCCGTGCCCGCACTGCCATGAGCTGCAGCCGCTCGAATGGGAGAACATGCGCGATCACATCGATCCGCAGCATCCAGAACAGGCCCACTTCGTTTGCGTTCATTGCGGCTGCGAGATCCACGAGCATCATCGCCAGTGGATGGTCGACCCGGCAAATGGCGCCGACTGGGTGGCCAAATATCCGGAGCGGGCGCGTTATCATCGCTCGTTTCATATCTGGGTGCCGTATTCGCCGCTTGAAAGCTGGGAGGCGATTGCCCGGGCCTGGCTGAAGGTCCAGTCGGGCGGGGAAGATGACAAGGAAAAGGGCGCCGGCGCCGAGCAGGTGTTCTTCAACGATACGCTGGGTCTTGCCTATGAGGCCGACAACAAGGCGATTGCCTGGGAAGACCTGCGCGACCGGGCCGAGGAAACCGGCTTCCGGCGCGGTGTGGTTCCCGGCGACATGCTCGCACTGACCATCGGCATCGACGTCCAGGGCGACCGCGTCGAATGGCTGCTGAGAGGCTGGGGCCGCAACAAGATGAGCGCGGTCATCGATTATGGCGTGATCGACAGCCGAGCGGGCAGCCACCTGCCGGGCTATCGCGAGCATTCGGGCCATATCTCGGAACATCAGGTCATGGAGGCGCTTGACCGGCTGATTGCCAAACGCTGGCCGGACGAGAACGGGCGGATGCGCGATGTCGACCGGGTCGCGATCGACGGCAATGCCTATACCGAAGATGTCTGGTTCTGGGCCCGGCGCCATCCGCGCTCGAAGGTGATCATGGTGCGCGGCGACAACCGTGATGCTGCGCCCTTGCTCAGTCAGGTACGCGAATATGACAAGCGCGGCCGGCCGAAGAAACAGAAATGGTCGACGCGGTTCTTCAACTTCAACGCCTCGGTGATGAAGATGGGAATTTACCGTGACTTCCGGAAGGACGATCCCGAACAGCCGGGCTTCATCAGCTTTGCCGTTGGTCTCGGGGATGCCTTTTATCAGCAGGCAACATCCGAGGTGCGGACCAAGGAAAAGGACCGCAACGGCTATCCGCGCTGGGTGTGGAAACTGCCAGACGGGCAGCGCAACGAAGTGCTCGACATGCTCAATCAGTCGCGCGCTGCCGCCATCCGGCTCAACGTGCCTTACTGGACGGACGAGGAATGGGACGCGCGGGCGGAAGACCTTGCCCGTCAGGAACCGGAGGAGCAGGGCGATCTCGAAGACCTGATCGGCAACCTTGCCGTTGCGGTGAAAGCCGTCAGCGATGCGGGCAAAACGCCGGACGAAAAACCGGCCGCTTCACCGGTGTCTGATCGCGTTGCGGCGGCGATGCGCCGGGCCGAACGGGCGGCGCAAAGAACCCGACCGGGTTAAGACAACAGGAAAGATATCATGCTTTCGACAGACGAACGGCTGATGCTGGAGACCCGGCTCGGCGAGGCGAAGCTTGCGCTTCACAGGCTGGAGATCGGTCAGCGCGCGGTGACGCTGTCCTATGATGGCGAGAGCGTCACATACAGCGGCGCCGACCGTTCAACGCTGCGCGCCTATATCCGCGACCTCGAAACGAGGCTGGGCTTTCGCCGGTCGTCGCGGCCGCGCGGGCGGGGAGTGATCTTCGGATGACAGTGGAAATTCTCGGACCGGACAGCCGGCCGCTTGCCGCCGATGTGCGCAATGCCGCCCGCCTGCAGGCTGCCCGCAACCGGCAAATGGCAGCTTCCGTGTCGGGCGAGGCCGTGACGCGGGCAGCCTATCAGGGCGCCTCCTATGATCACCCGAGCTTTGCCGGCTGGAAGGCCGGCAATTACTCTGGCCAGTCGGCGCTTTCCGTCTCGCGTTCGACGCTGGTCGACCGGCTCAACGATGTCGCCCGCAATGATGGCTGGGGTGCGGCCGGCACGTCGCGGCTGGTCGACAACATCATCGGCGCGGGCTGGAAGCTTGCGGCGCGGCCGAACCACACGACGCTAAACCTCACCTTCGACCAGGCCGAAGAGATCGCCACGCAGATCGAGGGGCTGTGGCGGGACTATACGCAGGATGTCGACATGTGGTGCGACGCCGAGCGGACGAAGAACATGGCCGGCATTCTCGGCCTTGCCGCGCGCAATCGCTTCGGACCGGAAGGCGAGAGCTTTGCCGTCATCGTCTGGCAGGACGATGCGCCGCTGTTTTCCACGGCGGTGCATATGCTCGATCCGGCCCGGTGTTCCAATCCGAAGGGTATGCTCGACAGCGAGTTTCTGCGCGATGGCGTTGCCATTGACGGTTACGGCGCGCCGGTCGGCTATCACTTCCGCCGAAGTCATCCTGGCGATGTCTATGCCGGCAACACCAAGCTCTGGTCCTGGGAATATGTGTCCCGGTCGACCGAATGGGGCCGTCCGGTCGTGGTTCATGCCTTTGATCCGAAACGGCCGGGCATGACGCGGGGGGCTTCCGACTGGGCGCCGATCATGCGCTCCATCAAGCAATCGACGGATTACGAGGATTTTGAAAGTCAGGCGGCGATGCTGAATGCCATCATGGCTGCCTTCATCGAAACCCCGTTCGATCCCGAAGAGATGATGGCCGCGCTCGATGCCGATGGCGGCGAGGGCGCGCTTGGCAGGATCTATGGCGAGATGTCGGAAGCCCAGAAGGCCTATTATGGCGCGGCCCCGATCAGCCTGCCGGGCGTCAGGGTCAATACGCTGCTTCCCGGCGAAAAGGCCAATCTGACGAAGCCGGAACATCCGAATGCGAACTTCGAGGTGTTCGTCAATGCGGCGCTGAGAAAGATCGCGTCGGCCGTGGGGCTGACCTATGAGCAGCTGACCATGGACTGGAGCCAGGTGAACTATTCCTCGGCCCGGGCGGCGCTTCTGGAAATCTGGCGCGGGTTTACGGCCAAGAAGAGCAGTTTTGCCGCCCAGTTCATGGCGCCGATCTATCGGGCATGGCTTGAGGAAGTCTTCGACAAGGGACTGATCGACCTGCCGGCGGGCGCTGTTGCCTTTGAAGACAACCCGGCCGCCTGGTGTCACGCCGACTGGATCGGCCCGGGCCGCGGCTGGATCGACCCCTTGCGGGAAGCGCAGGCCGCCGGCGAACGGCTCGACAGGAAGCTGACGACGCTGCAGCAGGAATCGGCCGAACAGGGTCGCGACTGGAAGATGGATGCCGACCAGCTTGCCCGCGAGGCCCGCTATTATCGTAGTCTCGGCCTGAAGCATCCGGCGGAAATGGAAAACGGCACGACCGGCCACGATGGCGGTCCATCATTGGACGAGACCGATCAGGACACGGAAATCGAGGAAGGCGTCAACGGCCGAAGCGGCAGCAGTCGCGGGGCGGAGCGCTCCGCCCGGCGTCATCCCCTCGGCATTCCACAGATCGGAAGGCAGCCACGATGAACTATCCCGAAATCGCCAGCCGCATGTTCAACACTCCGCTGATGCTGCAGCCGGCCAAGGCCGACACCATCGCCCGGGCCTTTGCTCCGCGTGTCCTCGGCCTGCCGGAAGGGGACGGCGGGCAGATGGGCCTGATCGGCGAGAAGATCAGAACCGATGTCAATGATTGGGGCGAGAAGACCTATCGCGGCGTTGATCGCCCGATGGATGGCATCGGCCTGATCGAGATCGAGGGCTCGCTGGTCAACAAGGGGCGCTGGATCGGCAAATCCTGCGGCATGACCTCCTATGAGGGAATCGGTATCCTGGCCGATGACTGCCGGGCGGACGACAGCATCCGCGCCGTTGTCATCGAGGTCGACAGTTTTGGCGGCGAGGTGACGGGCGCCTTCGATTGCGCGGAAAAGCTCTTCGAGCTGTCGCAGGTCAAGCCGACGATCGCGGTGCTGACGGATCATGCCTGTTCAGCCGGTTACCTTCTGGCCTCGGCGGCCCGGCAGATCGTGTTGCCATCGACCGGGCTTTGCGGCTCGATCGGCGTCGTCTCGGTTCATGTCGATGTCAGCGGCTGGCTGAAGAAAGAAGGGCTGAATGTCACCATCCTGAAGGCAGGCGCCCACAAGGCCGATCTCAACCCTTATGAGGCCATCCCCGAGGATGTGCTGGCGCGCGAGCTTTCCGAGCTGGAAGAGCTGCGCGTCGAATTTGCCGAGACGGTTGCCCGGTATCGTGCCGGGCGGCTTTCGAAAGACCAGGCGCTTGCCACGGAGGCGGGCGTCTATCGCGGCGCAAAGGCGGTATCGGCAGGGCTTGCCGATGCCGTGGCGCGTCCCTCGCAGGTGCTTGCCGCCTTCGGGGCTGAACTGGGCCGTGCGGCCTGAACCCTCAACGACCAAGGATAATCGATATGTCGAATGTCACGCGCGGCCTGTCCGCAAGCGTGCTCGCCGCCATGCGCGGCGGCAGGGCCGGAAACCGGATGGAAGACGATCCGGAAAAGGAAAACCCGGAGGAAGAGCTCGAAAACGAGAAGAAGGATCCCGAAGCCAAGGCGGAGGATCCTGAAGAGGAGGCTGCAGGCGAGGGCGCGCCCGGCGATGATCCCAAGGGCGACGATCCCAAAAGCGGCGATCCCGAGCGCGAGGACGAACAGAAGACCTCTGCCAGCGCATCCGCCCGCGCCGATGAACGCTCTCGGATCCAGGCAATCCTGACGCATCCGAAGGCCTCGGCCAATGCCGAGCTTGCCGGGCATCTGGCCTTCTCGACCGCCTATTCGGCGAAAGAGGCGAGCGCGATCCTGAATGCCTCGACGCCCTCGGCTTCAACGGGCGGCAATCGCCTTGCCGATCGCATGGCGGGCAAGACCCCGAAGCTCGGCGCCGGCGGCGCACCTTCTGCCCAGTCTGAACGCAAATCGCTGCTGGCAGCTGTCGGCGGCGCCATCAATGCGCGGCATGGCCGCCGCAACACTGGAGAGTGAGACCCATGGAAACGGCAAGCTTTGCCCCCAATGACCTGATCGTCGGCGACATTCCGGTCGTCACCCGCACCGTCACCATTGCCAGCGGTCAGGACCTGAAGCGCGGCGCGGTGCTGGGCGAGATCACGGCGAACAGCAAGCATGTCCTGTCGCTCGCCGCCGCCAATGACGGATCGGAAGAGCCCGCCTGCATTCTCGCCTTCGATGTCGACGCCTCGGGCGGCGATGTCGAGGCGCAGGCCTATTTTGGCGCGGCCGTTGACGCCGCAAAGCTCGACCTTGGTGCCGGCCATGATGCGGCAAGCGTCGAAGAGGCCTTCCGCCGCAAGGGTGCTGCCCTCTTCGTGCGCAGGCTCGACTGAACCCTTTCCGCCATCCCTGAAACAAACAGAAAATCAATGCCATGAGCGACCTTCTTCTCAATACGGCGGAACTGGTGACGGTTCTGCCGCCGCGCGACCGGCCGGAAGCCTTTCTGCGCAACCGCTATTTTGCCACCACGGTTCTCTCCGAACAGGAGGAAATCGTCTTCGACCGGATCCTGCCCGATCGCGAGCTCGCCCCCTTCGTGCACCCGGACGTGCCGGGCAAGGATGCGGCCAATCGCGGCTTTACGGCGACCAGCCTGAAGCCGGCCTATGTGAAGCCCCAGAACACGCTGCGCCCCTCCGGCAATCTGATCCGCATGCCGGGCGAACAGCTTGCCGGCGCGGTCTCGCCCGAGCAGCGCTATGCCTACAACATCGCCCAGATCCTGGACGACCAGGACATGCGCATCACCCGGCGCGAGGAGCTGATGTGTTCGGAAGTCCTGCGCACGGGCCGCGTGATTGTCGAGGGTGAGAACTATCCGACGCAGACGGTCAATTACCAGCGCGCCGCAGAACTCACCATCGCGCTTTCCGGCGCTGCCCGCTGGGGCGAGAGCGGCGTCGATCCGTATGACGATATCGAGGACTGGATTGACCTTCTGGCGATCACCGATGGCTTTACCGCCCGCGAGGTGACGCTTGGCCCGGGGGCGGCAACGCTGCTGAAGCGCTCCGAACGCTTCCAGAAGATGCTCGACAATCGCCGGCAGGCCTCCGGCTCGATGGAGTTCGGCCCGGTCTCGACGGGCGCCGAAGGCAAATATTCGGCCGTCCTCGGTCAGATCGGGGAGATCACCTTCCTGCAGTATTCGCAAGGGTTCACCGTCGGCGGCGTCAAGCGCAATTTCTGGCCAAGCTATGGTGTGGGCATTCTCGATCCGCAGGGCTTCATGGGCCACTTCGGCTATGGCGCCATTCTGGACGATCAGGCGCTCGTGCCGATGGAGCGCTTCCCGGACATGTGGCGGGAGAAGAACCCCTCCCGCACCATCCTGCAGACGCAGGCAGCGCCGCTGCCGATCGCGCCGGAACCGAATGCCAGCCTGTTTGCGCTCGTGCGCTGATCAGGACCGGGCGGCGTAAAGCCGCCCGCCTTAACCAGACAATCACGGAGCAAAAACAATGGCAACAACGAGAAAGTTCAACACGACGGTGAAGATCGGTGGCAAGACCTATGCGCCCGGCGAGGATGTGCCGGTCTCGAAGGGCGGCCTGAGCGAGGCCGATGCCGACAATCTCGAGAGCGTGTTTGGCAAATGGCGCAAAGAGGGCGACACGACGATCGACAAACGCATCACCGCGCTGATAGAAGAGCGGGATGCGCTCGCCGATCGCGTCGCGGCCCTGACCAAAGAACGCGATGCGCTGGCGTCGAAAACTGATGGCAGCGAGGGCCTCGCCGAACTGACCGAAAAGCTGGAGGCCGTCACCGAAGAGCGTGACCAGCTTGCCGAGGACAATGCCACCCTGGCCGACGAGTTGAAGAAACTTCAGGCGGCGGCCGATGACAGCAAGTCGGACGGGGACGACACGGCGAAGGACAAGACATGAGGATCGACCGCCCGGCGATCTTTGCCGGCATGGGCGAGGCCTTCGCCGGCACGTTCGGCAATGTCGATTGCCGCTTCACCATTGCCGGCGTCGGGCTTCCGGATCCGGTGCGCGGCATCCTGCGGCAGAAACGCGAGCTGGAGCTTGCCGATGAATTCGGCCGGCAGGATGTCGAGGCCATCACCCATGTTCTGTCCGTACCAGTATCCGGGCTTGAAGAGCTCGAAGGCGAGCGCGACAGCGTCGCGATCGATGGCACGACTTACGGGATCCGCAATGTCACCGATGACGGGCGCGCCATGCTGAAAATCTGGCTGCGAGGCGATATCTGATGCCGCATCTTCGCACGCAGATCTTCGACGCCATCCTCGCTCGGCTGTCTGCCATTCCGGAGTTTGCCGGAGACGGCAAGGTGAAACGGGCGCGCACCAGCGCCATCCGCGAAAGCCTGCTGCCGGCCCTGACCGTGACCTGGGCCGAGCATCAGGAGACCGCCGAAATCCGGCCCTGCGCTGGACCGAACGGGGAGGTCGGTTATGACCGGCGTCTGCCCATTGATGTGATCGCGCACTTCAAGGCCGAGGAGCCGGATATCGAATTTGACCGTATTGCCGTTCTGGTCGAGACCGCGCTCGGGCAGGCGATCAAGCTCGACGGGCTGGTGATCGAACTGACGCTGTCGGAAAGCCGCAGCTTTATCGATCGCGCAACCGGGATTGCGCTTGGGGTCGGAGCGCTGACCTTTGTGGCGGAGTACAAGACCGTGGCGATCAATCCGACAGTGTTGTCCGTATAGGAAATGCGGGCGGGATATTACCTGCGCGGCCCTACACGGGTCTCGTCGGCTCGTCCGTACCGAAAATCTGTCGGCAATAATAGTGGACCTTGGCTAGCTGCCTTCCTGCCCGGTTGTCTTCGTAGGCCTGCGTGGCGTCTTTGAGGTGCCAGTAAGGTTTCGTCGTCTGGTGGGCAGTGGGGTGTACTGCTCGGCTGAAGCGATCCGTGAAACCAGCTTTTTCCAGCATGTGCGCGGCGGTATTACCCAATGCGAGGATATGCGTCGGAGAAACCCTTGCAACCTCGTCTTGCAGCACCTCCCGGCAGAGATCGTCCAGCGCCTTGTCCCGCGCGACCACGTTCTTTCCAGCGAATATTTTGTACGCATCCGTCAACCACACTTCGTAGCCGGCCTCAACGCAGGACCGGACGAGCTGCCAGATGATAGGATAATGCCTGTAGCTGTGTCGGAAACGCTCATTATCGATGCCGAAGAAGGTTCCCACTGTCACCTGGCCCGGAGCATCGTCTTTCTTTCTCAGAGGATCTTGGGCGCAAAGAACGATGCGGCCGCAGCTTGGCTTTCTGGGAGAGATCAGGCACGGAAGATCATAGCCGATCGTACGGTCCTGGTATGGAGCCAGAAGCGAAGCGAGTTCCTTCGAAGGCCTGATCTCCGGCATTTTTCGGTCATTCGTGTGCCCGTGATAAAAGTCATTTCGAAGACCTTCCGAAACGCGGTTCAATTCATCAATTGAGAAAAGCCTCGTTTGCGATTGTATTGCGTCGGCCCAATTGGCCTCATTGAAGAGCAGGTCACCGTCAAAGACGGGGCTAACTGGTTCGGACATTTCTTTCATTTGCTTCTCTATCAGTGGTTTCGGCAAAGGGGGCTACACAAAGCAGCTTTCCTTGCTGGCATTTACTGCTGCGAACTTCAACCTCAACGAGCCGTTTCTTTTGTTGCCATGAGACGGCGAGCAAGGAGCTCTTCTATGAACCCCACTTCCAAAGAGGGCGGTCTCGACCAGCCCTTCTGGTTCGGCGCGCCTGTCGTGCCGGATGACAATGTCGATCTGCCGCAGGCCTCGACCCTCTATCTGGGCGCGGAGGGCGATATTTGCGGCATCACGCTGGGCGGCACGGAAGTGACGCTGAAGAACCATCCCATCGGCTATGTGCTGGGCGTTTACGTCCGCGTCAAAGAAACCGGCACTACGGCTGGAAACATCGTTGCGCTCTGGTGAGCGCTTTTCTTCCCGAAAGGAATTTGCCATGGCACTGGGCCGCGAACTGATCATCAAGCGCAGGAACGACGCGACGGAAGAGTTTGAGATCGTCTGCGTTGTCGAGCAGCGCTCGCTCAACATCAACAATGAGGAAGTGGATACGACGAAGCCGGACTGCGATAATCCGGGCGGCGTGCTGCACTATTCCTCGATCGGCGGCGTCCAGTCCGTGCGCTGGTCGGGTTCCGGCGCCTATGTGAGTTCGGCAACGCAGGCGTTGGTTCTGGACGATGTGCTGAACCAGAGGAAGGCCGAATATCAGGTCACGGTGCCCTCTGTCGGAACGTTCGAGGGATTGATGACCATGCTGTCGGCGAACTTCCAGGGGGATAAAACCGGCGAACTCACCTGCGACCTGACTGGTGTGTTCCAGCAGGACGTCGCCTTTGCGGCAGCAGCCTGATGAGTGCCTTTGCCAATGAGCTGCGCGGCGAGGCGGCGGTGACGATCGGCAGCGAGAGCTTCGTTGTCGCCGTCACCTTTGCCGGCCTGATGCGCCTGTCGCAGGCCATCGGCGCGCGCACGATGGACGAGATCTATCAGCGCCTGCTCGGTTTCGAACCCTTCGCCGTCTCCTGTGCAATCCGCTGCCTTGCCGTTGCCGATAGCGACGAGGGCAGGGCTGCGCTTGCCGCCCGGGTGCTGTCGGGCAAGAATATCTCGGCTGCCGACCAGGCAAACTGGCGCATCGGCATCGAACAGGCGCTCACGGCTCATATCGAGGCGGGGAATGCGCTGCGCGAAACATCCTCGCCTCTGGAAGACGTGGAGGCGGCCGTCACCGGAAAAAAGCCTCGGACGACGTCCTGATTGCCGATCACGTCAGGACGTTATTCGAGCTTGCCGTATCCTCAGAACGGATCCACTGGACGCCGGCGACTTTCTGGGCCGCGACCCCTTCCGAACTCGTCATGGCCATTGCCGGCGTGACGGGCAAGTCCGCGCAGGCTTCGCCCGTCAGCCGCACGCGGATCCGCGAGATCGTCGCGGACCACGGCCCCCAAAAGTCCATTCGTCAGAAAGTTGAGCGAAGATGAGCAGACCGGACATTCCCGTCACGATCGGCGCCGATGATCGCGAATTCAGAACCGCGATGACCCGGATCCGGATGCAGGCGCGCACCGCTGCCAACGACACGGCAAGCTCGTTCCTGTCGATCCGGAAGAAGATCGGCGGTCTGGACGGCATCTTCGGGGCGTTGCGCGGCGGTCCGGCAGGCCTTGCCGCCTCGCTAGGCCTCGGCGTGATCGTCAGCGAAACGCAGAAGGCCGTCGACGCCGTGGCGGATCTCGGCAAGGCGGCGAAGACCGCCGGCGTCGATTTCGAGGCGTTCCAGGAATTGCGTTATGCGGCGGTCAAAAACCGTATTGAATTGAACGCCTTGACCGACGGCCTGAAGGAAATGCAGCTTCGCGCCGATGAATTCGTCAAGACCGGCGGCGGGTCCGCTGCCGAGTCCTTTCAACGACTCGGACTTTCCGCCAGGCAGCTCACCCGCATGCTGGAAGACCCGGCGGCGATGTTCGAAACGCTGATCGGAAAGATCCGCGATCTCGACAGGGCGGCGCAGATTCGCGTTCTGGACGAGATCTTCGGCGGCACGGCGGCGGAGGAATTTACGTCGCTGATGGACGATGCCGGCCAGAGCATCTCGGATGCCCGGGAAGAGGCCCGGGACATGGGCGCGGTGATGGATGACGAGCTTCTGCAACAGGCGGAAGACATCAACGCCGAATGGGAAACCATGGCGCTGATCATCGGCACCAATGTCAAAGGGGCGCTGGTCGATATCGGCGGGTTGATCAGCGGC
>NZ_CFHTCS010000034.1:0-21086 GCF_984369615.1 Martelella sp.
CGACCTGAAGGCGACCCTGAACGGCACGGACGGACCGGTGCCCTTCTCCTGGCCGCTCGGCGAAGATGCGCTCGACCTCGCCATCGAAAACGTCACGCTAGCTTTGACGGGCGCAGCCGACAGCGCCGATCTCGAGGCATCCGTGACGCTCGACCGGCTGACCATGCCGCAGGTGAGCGCCGGCGGCATTGCCCTGGTCGCCAGCGGAACGGGTCTTGATCTCAAGGACAGGAACGGCGCACTCGAGACCTCGCTGACGGTCGAGGACATCTCGTTTGACAACGAGAACCTGAACCAGCTGGTCAAAGCGCCCATTTCGCTTTCCGCGCCCATCACGCTCTCCGGCTCCATGATCGAGATTACCTCTGCCGAACTCGAGAGCGGCAGTATCGGCGGCACGACCTCGATTTCCTACGATTTGGATGGCCGGAAAGCTTCGGGCGATGCGCGCCTGTTCGTTCTTGCCGATGCCCTGCCCGCGCCAGCGTCGGAGATGATCAGCGGCATGACCCGGATCGAAACCGGCTTTTCGGCGGATCTTGCGACCGCCGACTATACGCTTTCAGACATCAAGATCGAAAACAGCCTCGTCAGCGCAACGGGCAACGTCGCCCTTTCCGGCGATACGATCGACGCCACGGTGAAGGCGGCACTCTCCGAGCTTGGCACGCTTGCCCCGCAAGTGGGCGGCGCGGCGGAGATTACCGCTTCGGCCAGCGGTCCCCTTTCCGCCCCGGAGGTCGAGGCGACGGTGAACGCCGATAACCTGGTTCTGTCCGGCGAGACGCTGAAGAATTTCTCGCTTTCGCTCAAGGGCAAGGCCGATCCGGCCTCCCCCTCCGGATCGGTTTCGGCAAAGGGAACCTATGCCGATGCACCGCTTTCGCTCGCAGCCAACGTCAGTTCGACCAACGGACAGATCGAGATTTCCGGTATCGACGGCGCGGTCGGCGGCAACACGCTCTCCGGCGACCTGACGCTGAATGACAGCTTCCTGCCGGCCGGCGGCATCAATTTCGATTTTCCCGACCTGAAGCTTCTCGCCGGGCTCGCCGGCCAGGAGGCTTCCGGCGACATTTCCGGCCGGATCGCGCTCGACAATGCAGAAAACAAGCTGGGCCTGTCGCTGAATGCCTCCGGCGACCGGCTTTCCGCCGCGACGGTCACGGCGCGCGATATCGAGGCGGACATGACCGTCTCCGACCTTGCCGAACTGAAGGCGAACGGCAGGATCACCGTGGGATCGGTCTCGGCGAGCGGGCAGAATATCAGCGACATTTCCCTTTCGGCCCGCAATGAGGGCACGACGACCAGTTTTGACCTTTCCGCCCGCTATGACGGCCAGCCGGTGAACGCGGCGGCAAAGGTGACGCGCGCGGAGACGATGGAGATCGAGCTCACCAGGCTCGAAGGCTCGCCCATGTCGCTCGCGCTCAGTCTTGCCCAGCCGGCAAGGATTACGATTGCCGACGGCACGGCCAATATCGAAAACCTGCGCATCGGCATCGGCGGCGGCACGGTCAGCGCCCGCGGCAGCGTCGGCGATCGACTTGACCTCAGGGTCGATATCTCAGGCGTCAACGCCACGATCGCCAATAATTTCGTGCCGAGCCTCGGCGCGCAAGGCACGATCTCCGGAACGGTGACGGCCAGCGGCTCGCTTGCGAGCCCGACGGCCAATTACGAGCTGTCGTGGAACAACGCCAATGTGGCACAGAATGCCGCGATCGGCGGGCAGACCTTCACCATCACCACCTCCGGGCGCTACGAGGGCAACCGCGTCACCACCGACACGACGCTGACCAACGCGCAGGGCCTTTCAGCCCGGGCGAATGGTTCTGTCGGGCTTACCGGCAGCATGCCGCTCGACATCGCCGTCAACGGTCGCCTGCCGCTCGCGCTCGTCTCGGTCGTCGCCGCCAATGCCGGCTACGCGGTTTCCGGCAATGCGGACGTCAACATGACCATCGGCGGCAGCGTGCAGGCGCCGTCCTATTCCGGCGGCATCGACGTCAATATCGACAGCGTGACCGATCTGAGACGCAATCTGGCGATCAACAATATCCGCGGCCGCGTCTCCGCCTCCGGCGACAGGCTGGTGGTCGAGGACATTACCGGACGGCTGGCCGCCGGCGGAACCGTCACCATCAGCGGCAGTATCGCGCTTTCCGGTGATTTCCAGTCTTCACTGAGGCTTGAGGCCGACAATGCCGTGATCAATGACGGCCGCCTTCTGACGACGACGGCCAATGGCGCGCTGACCCTCGAGGGGCCGCTTCTCGGCCAGCCGACGCTCTCCGGCCGGCTTGATCTCGGCAGAACCGCCATCGTTATCCCGGACCGGTTGCCGGCGTCGATCGCCGACATCAACATCGTGCACGAAAACGCCTCGGCCGCCGTTTTAAGGCAGGCCAGCGAGCTTTCACCGCAGCAGGCGACCGATGCCCGCTCGGCCTTCAACCTCGACATCACCATCGCGGCGCCCAACGCTATCTTCGTCAGGGGGCGCGGCGTGGACGCCGAACTCGGAGGCACCGTCCGGGTCTCGGGCACCACGGCCGATCCGGTCATCACAGGCGGCTTCGACCTGATCCGCGGCCGCCTGTCGATCCTCAACCGGCGCTTCGATTTCGATCGCGGGCGGATCACCTTCGGCGGCGCGCTCGTTCCGCTCATCGATCTGCAGGCGCAGACGACGGCCGGCTCGACGGCGATCACCATTTCGCTCTCCGGCGTTGCAACCGATCCCCAGGTGAGCCTCAGTTCCACGCCCGCTTTGCCCGATGACGAGATCCTCGCCCAGCTTCTGTTCAACCAGTCCTCGTCGAACCTGTCGGCGCTGCAGATCGCGCAGCTCGCCGATGCGGTGATCCAGCTGACCGGCGGCACCAACCAGTCGCTGTTCGGTTCGATCCGCGATGTGCTCGGCATCGACAATCTCGACGTGACGACCGACTCGACAGGCAATACCGCCGTCAGCGTCGGCAAGTATCTCAACAGCAATACCTATGTCGAAGTCGAGCAGAGCCGCGATACCGGCACGCGGGCAAGCGTCAACATCGACATCGGCAGAAACTTCATCGTCAAGGGGTCCGCGGGATCGCGCGGCGAAGCAAGCGGCGGCATCTTCTACGAGAAGGAATACTAGCGCGTCTCCAACCGAGACAGTTGAAATGATGGCGATATCATGGCAATCGAAAGATGTGGCGGGCGCATCCTGATCCTCTCGATGCTGGGCCCACGAGAGGAGAACAGCGCTTGCCGACGCCAGAAGCCGCCTCGAAAAAGGCTCCTTACCCGCCCCTCGGGCGCATTCTCCGCCGCGAACGCGTTCTCGGCCTTACGCTTCTGACCTGCCTTGTCGTCCTCATCTTCGAAGACGGACTCTTCGCCGATCTCGCCAATCCCTTTCATCTCGTGCCGCTCATGGCCTGGCTGTTCTCGGTCATCCTCGCCACGGCGATCGGAGTCGTGCGCCATGCAGAAGCGCTCTCCGAACGCCTCGGCGAACCGCTCGGAACGCTGGTGCTGACGCTTTCGATCACCGGCATCGAAGTGATGAGCATCACCGCCGTGATGCTGCATGGCGAGAACAATCCGGCCCTTGTGCGCGACACGCTGTTTTCCGTGGTGATGATCATCATGGGCGGCATGGTCGGCATCTCGCTTCTCCTCGGCGCGCTGCGCCACCGGGAGCTGACCTATAACCTGCAGGGCGCCAACGCCTATCTGAGCGTGATCATTCCCCTTGCCGCCTTCAGCCTGATCCTGCCGGACCTGACGCTTTCAACCACCGGGCCGACGCTCTCGACCCTGCAGAAGATCATGGTCGGGGCCATGGCGGCCGGGCTTTATGTCATTTTCCTGCTGATCCAGACCGGACGGCATCGCGGTTACTTTTCCCAGCCGACAGAAGAAGAAGAGGGAGGAAACGAGACGCACGAGCCCTCCGATGCGCCGACGGCTCTGCATGTCCTGCTGCTGTTCTGCTACATCATTCCGGTCGTCTTCCTCGTCGAGCAGTTCGCAAGGCCCGTCGACTATGTGATCGAGACGCTTGGAGTGCCGGCGACCATCGGCGGCATCCTGATGGCGGTCTTGGTAACGACCCCGGAGGGGATCGGTGGCGTGCGCGCTGCCATGAACCGGAGGCTCCAGTCCTCGGTCAACATCTTCCTCGGCTCGGTGCTGGCGACCATCGGCCTGACCGTGCCGATCATGCTGGTCATCTCAAGCCTGCTCGGTCTCGATCTCGAACTCGGGCTCGAACCGGCCAATATGCTGCTTCTGATCGTCATCCTCGCTGTCAGCATCGTCACTTTTTCCAGCGGCCGGACACATCTCCTTCAAGGCGCGGTACATTTCCTGATCTTCATTGCATTTCTCATTCTGAGCTACAGCGGATAGCCGGTAAAAACGGAAAGGACCAAACGAGACATGTCGAGTACCGGGAGAGCGCGGATTGTGGCGGCAGGCTTCAGCATCCTGCTCGGCCTCTTGCTTTCGTTGTCGGGCCCCGTTGCGGGACCGCAGTCCGGCGCATGGGCTAAGGAGGCGGAAATGCCGCGCGAAGTCCGCGTCGGCTACCGCACCACACCGCCCTTCGTCACGCGTGACGAGGATGGCCGCTTTACCGGCATGGCCGCGGAACTCTGGAAGGAGATCGCCGAAGGGCTCGACATCAAGGCAACCTATATCGAATATCCAACCGTCGCCGACCTTCTCGCCGCCGTGCGGGCGAAAGAGCTTGATGTTGCCGTCGGCGCCATCTCCATCACCGAGGACCGCGCCGAGGTGGTGGATTTCACCCAGCCCTGGTTCGATTCCGGCCTCAGGGTCATGGTCGATGACCGCTCCGCCTCCTCGCTCGCGAATATCTGGAACGGCCTCGCCGAGGCCGGCTATCTGCGCTATTACGCCTGGCTCCTCGTGTTCATCATCCTCGGCACGATCGGCCTCACCTTCTTCGACCGCCATTTCGACAAGAATTTTCCCCGCCGCTGGCGCGAGGGCGTGGCCGAAAGCTTCTATGCGGTGATGCTGGTGGTCACGAAGGGATCGCTTCCCAGCCGCACAAAGCTGTTCGGCTGGATCGGCCGTCTGTTCGCCGCCTTCTGGCTCGTCATCGGCATCGCCGTGGTTGCCTATGTCACATCCTCCGTCACCAGCGTGATGACCAATATCGCGATTACCGGCAGCATCACCGGCCCTGATGATCTGCCGGGCCGCACGGTCGGTGTCTTTCGCGGCTCGACCGCGGAGGCCCTGGCCCGCCGGCAGGGCTATAATTTCATCACCTATGGCGGGATCGAGGAGGCGGTCGATGGCTTGCGCAGCGCCGAAGTCGACGCGCTGGTCGCCGACGCTCCGGTGCTGGAATATTACAAGGCGCAGAATCCGGGGCTCGGCCTTGATGTGGTCGGGCGGCTCTTTGCGCCGGACAAGTTCGGCTTCGCCCTGCCCTATGGCCAGGACACGCTGATCTATCCAGTCACTGTGCGCCTTCTCGCCTTGCAGGAAAACGGCTTTGTCACGGAGCTGAGCCGGAAGTATTTCGGCAACGAGCGATAAGAAGCTTCAGTCCGCATGGCGGGCGAGAATGGCCTCGAGCCTTGGCGCCCGGTATCCGGGCACGGCGCGGTTGGCGAAGGCGAGGAAGCCGCCGATGCGAAGCGCGACCTTCTGCGTATGGTTGCGGGCGATATCGACGAGCCTGTGGTCGAGATAGGGGTTGGCCAAGCGGTCAAGCGTCTCGTCGATATAGCGATCCGCCTCCCTGCCGCGTCCCTCCGCGGCGAAGGCCGGCAGCACCTCGTCCGTATAGAGATCGAGGAGGTCCTTGCGGATCGTCGCGTCATCCATGCGTTCGCGCACGAAGGACTGTGGCGCATCCGCCCGCCTCCAGTTTTCGACAAGGTAGGTATGGCCGAGATTGAGGATGAAGAGCTTCATGGTTTCGACGTCGTCGAGGTCGCCGACGACCTTCAGCGCCGGATGCGCGCAGGGCAGCGTCAGACCGACGCAGGCTTCGACCGCCCATAACGCATAGGGCTCGGTCACCGCGCCTGCCGGTTCCAGCGGTTCCGAGACGATCCGGTCGACGAGCGAATTCACCCAGAGCACCCTGGTCTCCAGCCAACGCGCATATTCGGACGAAAGCCGTTCGGCAACAGGCAGGACGCGCGCCTTCAGCGCCGCGCCGTTCTTGTGCAGCAGTTCGCAGGGCATGACCTGCAAGGGCCGCGCATTTTCCGCAAAGCGCGAAAACAGCAAATGGGCGAGCTTGGCAGGAAAGGACATGGCCTGGCTGAAGGTCGAACCGTTGTCCGCCGGTCGGGGCAGAAACCCGTGCTCGGTGGTGTTGGAGAGGATGATCTCCGCCTCGTCGCGCAACACCCGCTCAACCTCCGGACGATCGATATCCGTCGACAGGGCCTTGCTGACGCTGGTGACGGTGCGGACGTCATCGACGCGCGCGCCCTGAATGAGACCGCGCACCCGCACGTCAAAACCGGCTTTCATGGCCAGGGCTTTCAGCCTTTTCGCCCGGCCGGGATCCCCCGACGTCTGCACGACCGTGATGGGGCCGAGCGCCCTTCCGTCCTTCAGCGCCTCTGAAATGAAGAGGTCCGCATGGGCCTGAAGAAATCGGCTGGTGCCGAACTGCACGATCGGAGTCGCCAGCATGGGAGAGCGCCTTTACTGTGCATCTCATAATAGAGAGCAGACATAATCTCCCTTAAATTTACCTTTGTCAAAAAGAGGCCGGCGATTCTCCTTCCGGATGCGACGTCTGGCACTGCCGACGATTGCGGCAGCGCCTCGGGATCAAAGGCGCGCGAGCCAGGTGGCGATCGCCGGGAAGGCGACGATCAGCGCCAGCGAGACCAGCATGGCGCCGACAAAGGGAAGAGCGCCCCTGAAGATATCGGAGACCTTCAGCGACCGGTCGTTGATCGCGGATTTGATGATGTAGACCGAAAGGCCGAAAGGCGGCGTCAGCAACCCGACCTCGACGGCCACCACGGTCAGGACGCCGAACCAGATCAGGTCGAAGCCCGCGGCTTCCGCGACCGGAAGCGCGATCGGCAGCAGGATCAGCATGATCGAGATGGAATCGATCAGGCACCCGAGCACGACGATCAGGAGCAGGTAGAGCAGCAGGAAGCCATAAGGGCCGATCGGACCCGACAGCATGGTCTCCGCCAGGAAACGCGGGACGCCCGAAAGCGCCAGCATGCGACTGAAAAAGGTGGCCGCAAGGATCAGGAACAGCACCGAAACGGTGATCTGCCCGGTTTCCACAAGAAGGCGCCAGAAGGAACGCGGCGTCAGAGAGCGGCGCAGAAGCGCGATCAAGAGGGCGCCCAGCGCGCCTGCGGCGCCGGCCTCGGTCGGGTTGAGGAAGCCGCCATAGAGCCCACCCAGCACGAGCAGCATGAGGAAGATGATCGGCACCGCCTTGCGGACAAGCGCCAGCCAGCCGATCTCCGCGTCGTGGGTTTCCGGCTTTTCCGGCGTAAACACGAAATCCGGCTTCAGCCAGGCCAGCAGGAAGATGGTGACCGAAAAGGCAACCGCCAGAAGAAGCCCCGGGCCGACGCCGGCGAGAAACATCCGACCGACCGATTCCTCGGCCAGAACCGCATAGACGATCATCAGCAGCGAGGGCGGGATCAGCATGCCGAGCACGGAGGAGCCGGCAACGACGCCGGTCGCGAACTTGGCGGTATAGCCGTGGCGCGTCATCTCCGGCACCGCGACCCGGCTGAACACGGTGGCGGACGCGATGGAAACACCGGTGATCGCCGCAAACACGGCATTGGCGAAGACCGTGGCGATGCCGAGTCCGGCCGTGATCCGGCCCATCAGCCGCTGGAAAACGTCGAATGTGTCCTTGCCGACCTTCGAGATCGTCACCAGGAGACCCATCAGCACGAAAAGCGGCACGATGGCATAAAGATATTCCCTAAGCGAATTGTTGGCGACGGCGCCGAGCATGCGCATCGATACCGCTTCGCCGCGAATCGCCGAAACGCCGATGAAGGAGACGAACAGCATGCTGACGCCGATCGGCATGCCGACATAGATCAGAACAAGCAGGCCGGCGATCGCCAGCCCTCCGATTTCGAGCGGGCTCATGTGTGCTCTCCAGCTTTGCGGCAGGCAACAAGGTCGCTCAGCGCACGCGCCAGAAATTCGAGCGCGGCGACGCTGACGCCGAGGACGATGAAGGCGCGGAAAGGCCACACGGGCAGGGTGGCAATGCCGGTGACGCCGATATACTCGCCCGACGCCCAGTCCTTCTGCAGGATAAGGAAACTCGACCACGCGATCAGGCCGATCATCGCCGCTCCGGTCAGGTTGAAAAGCGCCGACAGGATGCTGCCGGCCACCGGCCGCTTCAGCCTGAAGGCGGGAAAGAAGATCTCCGTGCGGGCGAGCCGGTCGGCGCGGATCGTGGTGGCAAGCTGCAGCGAGACGATCATCACCAGCAGCAGCGCCCCGAGTTCGGAGACCAGCGGCAGCGACGAGCCCAGCAGGTTGCGCATGAAGATGTCGGCGGAGATAACCAGCATCAGCACGAGAATGAGCACGGTTCCAAGCGCCGCCAGACCATCGACAAGCATGTGCCAGGCGCGTCCGAAGGCGTTCGGGGAGCGCCCGTCTGGATGACGGGCGCTTTCGGTGGTGGATGACATCGGGCCGCCTTACTGGTCCCAGTCGCGCATCGGCGTCTCGCCGCGCTCGCGCAGACCATCCATATAGGCGTTCAGGAATGCGCGCGCCGGAAGCCCCTGGGCCTCCAGATTATCGGCCCATTCGCCGGCAAGGTCCGGCAGCATGGCAACCCAGGCCTCGCGCTCTTCCTCCGGCATTTCGACGAGGGTCACCGGCGGGTTCTGGTCGGCGCCGAGCTCCACCATCGCCTCGAGAGCGGCCTCGTGCCCTTCCAGAAGCTGCTTGCCGTGGGCGGCGGTGTAATATTTGCCGGCCTCGATCATCGCGTCCTGGACCTCCGTCGGCAGCGTGTCCCAGATATCGCGGTTGATGGCGAGCGCGCCGGAGAAGGACACGGCCGCGTCGAAGCGGTTGAGATAGGGCGCGACCTCGTAGAGCTTCGCCGGCTTGGCGCCAAGGGCAAGCGTCAGCACGCCGTCGGAGACGCCGGTCTGGATATCGGTGTAGAAGGTGGTCAGCGCGCCGTCCACGGCATTGGCGCCGGTTCCGCGCAGCCAGGTGCCGAGCACGCCGGGGGCGGAGATCTTCATGCCGTCGATATCGGCGATGCCTTCGATCGGCTCCTTGGTGTAGATGTCGTACATATCGGTCCCGGTGAGCCCCAGAACCTTGAGGTTATATTGCTCCCACTCCTCGCGGAAAGCCTCGTTGTTCTCCATCAGATCTTCCATCACCTCAAGCTGAAGCTGCGGATTGGCGGTGGAGAACGGCGCGTAGCTCGTCGCCTGGCTGAGCGGCAGCTTCGCCGGTTCCAGCAGCGAGAACACCCAGCCGATATCGGTGATGCCTTCCTCGACGGAAGACAGCGTGGCATTCGCCTTGTAGAGCTGGCCGCCGAAGGCCTCGTTCCAGTTGATCCTGTAATCGCCGGTCTCGGCGAGGATTTCATCGGTCTTCGCCATGAAGTGGGTCTGGATCATCCCCACCCACGGGATCACCGTCGGATGGCTGGAAGCCACCGTCAGGTTGATGGTTTCCTGCGCGAACAGCGCCGAGGGCATCGCCACCATGGCGACAGTCGTCAGTCTCAGAAAATTGCGCATGTTTTCTCCTCCCGAAAGATGCGTTCAGTCCATCACGAATGTCTGTGTCGAATAGTCCAGCCGAAGGGAAACCCGTCCCTCATTGATCATCCAGGGGCGCACCCTGAAACGTCTCGCGCCCGCCTTGTGCATGGGATCGTTGCGGGCGATCTCGGCTGCGGCTTCCGCGCTTTCGGCGCGGATGATCACCATGCCCTCGCCCGCCCAGCTCTCGCCGTCATCGGAAAAGAGCGGACCCGCGGCATAGAGCACGCCGTCCCGTTCCAGTCCGACCTGATAGGCGAGATGGGCTTCCATGTTCTCAAACACCGGACCCATGCCGTTCGTCGCCTCGGTAAAGATGGCGAACAACTTCTTCTGCAGCATGGCCTTGCTGGCTTCCATCACGGCTGTCGCCGGAACGGTCTCTGTCTGTTGCATGCCGGTCACCTCTCTATTGTGGCCGTTGTGGACGCGCCTCGTTCAGCCCGCCTTGTGGCGCGCAATTTCTGCGCGGATTTCCGCGCCGTGCTGGTCGAGCAGCGGCGGTGCATCGATCTCTGTTTCGACCTGATCATCGAAGCTGTAGGGCGGACGCACGGTTCTGGTCTTTCCCTTTTCGGGATGATCCATCTCGACGGCGATCTTCAAGTGCTGCGCCTGCGGATCATCAAGGGCCTCGTCGCTGTCGTAGGCCGGCGCATGCGGCACGCCGGCCTCGAGCAGCTTCTCGCACCAGTGATCGCGCGTTTGCGTCTTGAAGACAGGCGTCAGGATTTCGATGAGATCGTCCTGATGCTGGATGCGCTCCAGGCGTTCGGCAAAGCGCGGATCATCGGCTAGCTGTCCCTGTCCGGTCGCCTGAAGCAGCCCTTCCCAGAACTTGGCTGGCGAGGACATGTGGATCGCCACCCATTTTCCGTCCGAACATTCGAACGTGTAGCTCTGGGAGACAGTCGGCCGCGACAGAGGCCCCATCACCTCGCCGACGGCGAAATAATGGGTGAAGCTGTCGAGATTGAAATGGGTCATCGCCTCCAGCATCGAGATATCGATGCGGCGCCCCTTGCCCGTGCTCGTGCGCTCCAGAAGGGCGGCGAGAATGGCCATGGCGGCGTATTGCCCGGTGAGCGCATCGGCAATCGCAGGTCCGATAACGCGCGGATTGGTCGGCGGCGTCACAAGCCTCAGGAAGCCGCTTGCGGCCTGGGCAACGGTGTCGAAGGCCGGCCGGTCGCGCGCCGGGCCCGACTGGCCGAAGCCGGAAATCGCGCAATAGATCAGGTCCGGCTTCACCGCGCGCAAATCCGCCTCCCCCACGCCCAGACGTTCGGCAACGCCGGGGCGGAAGTTCTGGATGAACACATCGGTCGTCGAGACGAGATCATGTAGGAAGGCCAGTTCGTCCGGGTCCTTGGTGTCGATCGCGATCGAGCGCTTGTTGCGGTTGTAGGTCTGGTAGTGCGGCGAATAGAGCCCGCCCTTGAAGGCGCGGAAGGGGTCTCCGGCGCCCGGCCGCTCCACCTTGATGACATCGGCGCCGAGGTCGCCGAGATGCATGGCGGCGGCGGGACCGGTAATATAGGTTCCGAGCTCGATGACCCTGATATTCTTGAGGATCTTGACCATCCGGCTTCTCCCTATTCCGCGTTCTTGTTTGCAGGCTTCTCGCCGTCATATTCGATCGCCAGATCCGCCTTGTGCGACATGATGAAGCCGATCGAGCGCCGGCTTTCCTCCAGAAGATGCGCGGAAAGCCCGGCCGTGCGGGCGAGAATGGGAACAGCCTTCAGCGCATCGACCGGCCAGCCGGCATCGAGGATCGTCGCCGGGATTGCGCCCGAGACATTGATGGGCAACGGACGGCTGACGATCTTCGGCGCGATCTCTGCCAGCACCCGCAGAGCCTCGATATAGCGGCCGGCAATGCCCTCCTCTTCGGCGACGGCGAGCAGCCTTTTGGCGCGCGGATCACCGGCGGAGTGCTGCGGATGGCCAAGGCCAGGCACCTTTCGGCGCTCGGCATTGAGCGCGGACACGGCCTCCGTCGCCGCCTTCTCAATGTCGCCGTCCATCCGGTCGGCCGCCTCGACAACGGACACGAGAAAACGACCGGCCTGTTCGGAAGAGCCGGCAACCACGCTGCCCATGCCGAGAATGCCGGCGGCCATGGCGCCCTGCCAGGCGTCCGGTCCTGCGGCAAGCGTCATGCGCGCGGCCTGCACGCTCGGCACGAGCCCGTGCTCGGCAATGGCGACAAGGCAGGAATCCATCATGCGGCGCTGTGCGGCATTTGGCTTTTCGCCGGTCACGAGCAGCCAGAAATAGTCGCTGAAATCGATTTTCCCGATGAGATCGTCGCACAGGTCGAAGCCGCGCACGGTGATGCTTTCGGCATCGGATTCAGCAATGGCGGTGAAGGCGCCGTCTTGTTTTCCAATTCGCACAACAAACTCCCTTTTCGGTATGCGAAATAATTTCCTCTTGCCGAAATCGTAGAGAGCAATTAGTCTAGCGTCAAGTTGAAAGCGCGGTGGCCGGTCCGGCGGGCCGGGAACGCGCTCTCACAGGGAGAAAGATCAGGTCCCGCACGCGGGGAGATTGAGCCTTGTTTTCGTTACGCGGCTCACCCACTCTGGCGTTTTAGGGAACTTGTTCTTGAGGAAAACTGACGTGGCTGAAGTTCTGAAAATCGTCGATGACAGCGAACGACCCGCTGAATTTGTGGAAGCGCTCGCCAAGGGGCTTGCGATCCTCGAATGTTTCGACGCCGCCCATTCCGAGATGACGCTGAGCGAGGTGGCGCGCCGCGTCGGCCTGTCGCCGGCAGCCGCGCGCCGCAGCCTGATCACGCTGCAGACGCTCGGCTATGTCGGCCAGACCAACAAGCATTTTCACCTGCGACCCAAGGTGATGACCCTGAGTTCAGCCTTCTATTTCTCCGCCCATATCGACGAGGTGCTGCAGCCCAATCTGAGGGCGCTGGTCGAACAGTTCGGCGACGCGTCTTCCGTGGGCACGCTGGACGGCGACCATGTGATCTATGTCGCCCATGTCTCGGTCCAGCGCGCCCGCCGCGCCGCTGCCGTCATCGGCGCGCGCTATCCCGCAGGCGCCACCTCGCTCGGCCGCGTGCTTCTCGCCGGACAATCCGACGAGGCGCTGGAACACTTCCTTCAGACGGCGAAGCTCGAGGCGCTGACCTCCAAGACGGTCACCGACCCCGTTGTCCTGCGCGAAAAGATCATGGCCGTCCGCGCGGATGGTTATGCGACGACCGTCGACCAGCTCGACTACGGCATCACCGCGCTTGCGGTTCCCATCAGGAATTTCGAAGGCCGCACGATCGCGGCGCTCAACACCTCGGGCTACACCGGCATGGTGACCCCCGAGAGCATGATCGCAGAACGGCTGCCCGCGCTCAGGGAGGCGGCATCGCATATCGCGCATGCCATGAGCCGGTATCCGGTTCTGCAATCGACAATGAGGACCTGACCGAAGGACAGGTTTTCCGCGCAGGTCCAAGGGAGGAGAAACCATGTGCAGGCTTTGCGACATTTCCAGGCGACATCTGCCCTACCCGGCATTCGGCCCAGCAGGCGGCGGCACGGGCGCGACGGTAGCCGCCGCGCCTGTGGCCGAGGGCCTGCCGGAGGCAGCAGGCCGTGAAGGCCAGCGCACGCTGATCAGGAACGGCATCATCCTCTCCATGGATGACAGTGTCGGCGATTTCGAAAGGGGCGATATCCTGATCGAGGGATCGCGCATCATCGAGATTGCCGAAACCATTTCCGCCAATGACGCCATCGTCATCGATGCGTCCGGCAAGATCGTGATGCCCGGCTTTATCGACACCCATCACCACCAGTTCGAGACCGCGCTGCGCGGCCAGCTCGCCAACGCCATCCTCATCAATGACGGCCTGCCGGCAAACGCCCAGAACTATTACGAGACCGTGCTGCAGTCCTTCTCCCTCGTCTACCGGCCGGAGGATGTCTACATCAACGAACTCTTCGGCGCCCTGTCGCAGCTCGATGCCGGCGTGACGACGGTGATGGATGTGAGCCAGATCCACCATTCGCCCGCCCATTCCGACGCCGTCATCTCGGCGCTGAAAGAGTCCGGCCGCCGTTCCGTCTTCGGCTATTTCGAGGGCTGGGGCGATGACGCGCAATATCCGGGCGACGCGGCGCGGCTGCGCGAGCAGTATTTCTCATCGAACGACCAGCTCATGACCATGATCATGGGCGGCGAAATCTACCTGCCCTTCCATGAACAGTCGTGGAAGACCGGGCGCGACCTGGATCTTCCGATCGCCCTCCACGTCGTCGGCACGTTCGGCATGCAGCCGACCTTCGATGGCCTCGGCGCAAACGGCGCTTTCGGCGAGGACAATATCTTCATCCACATGACCGGCATGTCGGAAGACGGCTGGAAATATGCCCGCGACGCCGGCGCCCATATCTCGCTGTCCGTGCCGATCGAGATGCAGATGCGCCACGGCACGCCGCCGATCCAGAAGGCGCTCGATTATGGCATGAGCATTTCGCTCTCCACTGATGTCGAGTGCACGATGACGGCCGATTTCTTCACCCAGATGCGCGCCATGGTGACGCTGCAGCGCATGTTCGCCAACGAGAAGGCGCTTGCCGGCGAGGAATACCCTGCGCTTCTGACGGCGCGCCAGGCGATCCGCGCGGCAACGCTCGGCGGCGCGGAGGGCCTGAAGCTCGACCGCCGCACCGGCTCGCTGACGCCGGGCAAGGACGCCGACATCATCCTGCTCGACGCCGAGGCGCTCAATGTCGCCCCGCTCAACAACGTGCCTGGCACGGTCGTCACCCTGATGGAGCGCTCGAATGTCGACAGCGTGCTGGTGGCGGGCAAGGTGCGCAAATGGCAGGGCAAGCTTGTTGGCGCCGACATCGCCCATCTGCGCGGCGAACTGGAAAAGAGCCGCGATTACATTTTCGAAAAGGCCGGGATTGCCCGTTCGCTGTTCGGCGATTGAGGCAGGCCCGAACGAGACAATGATGCCCGCGACGACCGCTATCGGCCGCGCGGGCGCGAGAGGACATCCGCGAGAGGAGAGAGCATTGGCAAAACTCGTTGCAACACTGGCGTCGACCCATCACCCCTTCTACCTGAAGGCGACCACGGCGCCGCCCGAACAACAAATGCCCGAGGCGCCGACCTGGAAGCGCAAGATCGAGGCCTACCGGGAAACCCTGGCACGGACGGAACCGGACGTTCTGGTGATGATCGGCTCCGATCATTTTCACCAGATCTTCCTCGACAACTGCCCGCAATTCCTGATCGGCAAGGCGGAGCGCTATGACGCGACCTTCTATAACGAGGAGCGCGAATTCGGCATCCCGAAATATGTGCTGGAAGGCGACGAGGACATGTCGCGCTTCATGCACCAGCACCTGATGCACCAGAATTTCGACTTCGCCTTTTCCAACGAGCTGAAGATCGATCACTCCATCATCTGCCCGATCATCACGGTGAGACCCGAGAACGACCTTCCGGTCGTGCCGATCTACACCAACATCTTCGCCCCGCCGCTGCACACGCCGAAGCGCTTCTACGAGCTCGGCCGCGCGATCCGCAAGGCGATCGACGATTTTCCCTCCGACAAGCGCGTTGCCGCAATTGGCACGGGGCATCTGTCGCTCGAACTCGGCGGCCCGCGCCAGTTCATGGAGACCGGTCCCGATCCGGCATTCGACCGCCAAGCGATCGAGTGGCTGAAGGCCGGCGATATCGACGCTATTCTCGAAAACGTCACCCATGAGAGCATGGCGGGAAGCGGCAACGCCACCCATGGCTTCCTGAACTTCATCCTGATGCTCGGCGTCGCCGGTCCGGAAGGCGCGGACTATGTCGACAATCTCGACCTTTTCCACACGATGGAAGCCTATTTCACCTGGTATCCGAAGGAGACCGCGGCATGAGCAAATATTACGTCAACAAGTTCCTCTATACCGTCGACCGCGACCCGGAACTGCTGCAGCGCTACATCGACGAACCGCGCACTTTCGTCGCCACCTGGGAACAGTCGATCGGCCCGAAACTCCTCGGCAACGCGGTGGAGGCTTCGACCGTCCACGCCCTGACCCATGAGGAGCGCGAGGCCCTGATCAACCATGACTATGTGGCGCTGTTCGAGATGGGCGCGCATTTCTTCCTCAACCTGACGCTCTTCATCGGCATCTATGACGAGCCCTATATGAGCAAGAGCGGCCCGCTGTCGTTCCAGCGTGAAATGGCCGCAAGATTGCAGCATTGGCGCGGCAAGGACTATCCGTCGGTCGAGACCTGAAGCGTCTCATCCATTCTCCTGCATGACTTGCCGGGCGCAGACGGGATGCGCCCGGCCTTTTTGTTCCTCGGGGGACGCATTTTCAGGCGCTGCGGCGTTGCCGCCTCTGGCCAATTATGCTCTGTGAGGCGAGGGAATGAGGCATGTGAAATCCGGGAGGACTGAATGGATCCGCTTCTTCAGCGCAAGGAACACTTCATCGAGCGCGACGCGGTCTGCGCGCTGATCGAAAAGCTCGCCGACAATCTCGTCAACATCAAGGACGAGACCGGCGAATTCCTGCTGAGATTGGATGACGGCCGGGTGATCGACACCAAGGGCTGGGCCGGCTGGGAATGGACCCACGGCATCGGTCTCTACGGCCTGCTGAAATACCGGGAGATGACCGGCAGCGCGCTGGCGCTCGACATCATCACCCGCTGGTTCTCCGATCGTCTGGCCGAGGGCACGCCGACGCGCAACGTCAATACGGTCGCGCCCTTCCTCACGCTCGCCCATCTTTACGAAGAAACGAGAAATCCGGTCTGGCGTCCCTACCTGGAAAGCTGGGCCGAATGGGTGATGCATGACATGCCGAGAACCGAGGACGGCGGCATCCAGCACATCGTCTACAATTCGGTCAACCACCAGCAGATGTGGGACGACACGCTGATGATGACCGTGCTGCCACTCGCCAAGATCGGTCTCGTGCTCGACCGGCCGGATTACATCGACGAGGCGAAGTACCAGTTCCTGATCCACACCCAGTATCTTGCCGACCGCAGGACCGGGCTCTGGTATCACGGCTGGACGTTTGACGGGAACCACAGCTTCGCCAATGCGCTCTGGGCGCGCGGCAACAGCTGGGTGACGATCGCCATCCCCGAATTCATCGACATGCTCAAGCTTCCGGAAAGCGATCCGGTCGCCCGCCACCTGATCGCCACCTATCGTCGCCAGGCGCGCATGCTGAAGGAGACGCAGACCCCGTCCGGCCTCTGGCATACGCTGATTGACGATCCTGAAAGCTATGAGGAAGCGTCAGCCGCCGCGGGCTTTGCCTACGGCCTCCTGAAAGGCGTGCGGATGCGTCTGATCGGCCAGGACTATCTCGAAACGGCGGAACGCGCCGTCAAGGGCGTGGTCGACAATATCAGCGATGACGGCGAATTGCTGAACGTCTCCTTCGGCACCGCGATCGGCGCGGTTCTCGACCACTACCGGGAGATCAAGCTTACCTCCATGCCCTACGGCCAGGCGATGGCGATGTTCTGCCTCAGCGAATATCTCCGGCAATACCTGTAGGGCAATGCCGGCAGGAGCGGGAGCGACCCCCCGCTCGCCTGGATGGCGTCAGGCGCTTTCGGCGACGTAACCGAGCGCCTGCGAGACGTCATGGGTCGCCGATTTCAAGAGCGCGACATAGTCGTCCTTGCGGGCCTCGTCGAAGCGGAACAGCGGAAAGGCGATACTGATCGCCGCGATCGACTTGCCCACATGGTTGAGCACCGGCGCGGCGATGCAGCGCACGCCCGCCTCGCTCTCCTCGATCTCCTCCGCATAGCCGCCGGCGCGGACCGCGAGAAGCTCCTCGCGCAGCACCGCCTTGTCGGTTATCGTGTTGGGGGCGGTCACTTCCATCTGCATTTCCGCCAGCCTTTCCGCAATCTCCTCGTCGTCGCGGAAGGCAAGAAGCGCCTTGCCAAGCGAGGTCGAATGCAACGGGTTGCGTTTGCCGAGCGTGGAGTTCATCGACAGGCTGTAGGTTGAATCATACTGGTGGATATAGACGACGCGCTGCTCGCGCCCGTCGAGGATGCCGAGATTGATCGATTCCCCCGTGGCGCGGGACAGCCGGCCCATGGCCTTGTCGGCAACGCGCAGGATGTCGGCCTGGCTCTTCATCGTCTGGGCGGCGAGGCTGAACAGGCGCGGCGTCAGTTCGTAGCGTTCGCTGTCTTCATCCTGCGCCACATAGCCGAGCTCCATCATCGTATGCAGCAGGCGGTGGGTGGTGCTTTTCGAGGTCATGGCGCAATGGGCGATCTCCGCCAGGGCGGCGCTGCGGCTTTCCGCCAGCGTCTCCAGCACCGCAAAAACCTTAAGGACGGCGGCCACATTCTCCGTTTTCGGCCTGTTGTCTTTCACTGCAAGTCCTCCACCACCTGTCGCATCCGTCCATTTTCGGCTCCCTCGCCGCGCCGGGCCATGCGTTTTGTCAAACCCGGAGCGCAGCGCCTTTTAGTGCCTACCTGTCTACCTGCCTACAGCATCGGCCCGAAAATCGGAATCGATTTTCGGAAAGCACGATGCGTAGATTCAATAGGTTAGAGCGTCCTTTGTGCATCCGAATGGGTGCACGGCGCTCTAGAACATTTTCGCGTTTCCGTGACTCGCGAACACGCTCCAACCTCTTGTCTTTCCACGCGTCCGGACGGGAAACCGGTTTCCACTTTACCTGGACGCGCTCTGGCCCTGCGACAGGTGAATCGACGAAATAGCGGCGCCGCCGCCACACGTCGTGTTTCACTGCCCCGCGTGCCGAAGGCAGCGAGCGCTCGCCGGTCGCTCGCCGTCTGCCGCGCGCACGGCGCAGGACGTCAGGCGGGAAGCGCCTCCTCGATGTCGATGCGCCGGCCGTCCGCATCGAAGAGATGCTGATCGGCCGGATCGAAACCGACGCGAACCGTTTCGCCGACGCGATGCCGCTCCATCTGATGGGTCTGGAAAATCAGCGTCTTGCCGGACGGGAGATCGATATGAACGATGGTTTCACTGCCGAGATATTCAACGATGCGCACCCGTCCCTCCGTCTGGATCGTGCCGCTTTCCGGCTTGATCGCCTCGGGCCGCACGCAGACCGTGACGCGGTCATGGTCTGCGGAAAGCCCGACCGGCAGGGGATGGGTTCCGAAATCTTCGAGATCGAGCATGCGTTCAGCGCCGGAGCCGGTGACCGTCGCCTCGAACATGTTGATCTTGGGCGAACCGATAAAGCCGGCGACGAAGAGGTTTGCAGGCTTCGTGTAGAGTTCTTCCGGCGTTCCGACCTGTTCGATCCTGCCGGCGCGCAGAACCACGATCCGGGTCGCGAGCGTCATCGCCTCCACCTGGTCGTGGGTCACATAGATCATCGTCGTCTTCAGCCGCTCGTAGAGGCTTGCCAGTTCCACGCGCATCTGCACACGAAGCTCGGCATCGAGATTCGACAGCGGCTCGTCGAAGAGAAAGAGCTGCGGTTCGCGCACGATCGAGCGACCGATGGCGACGCGCTGCTTCTGGCCGCCGGAAAGCTGGCGGGGCTTGCGATGAAGCAGCGGCTCGATCTGCAGGATCCGCGCCGCCTCGTCCACCCGCCGGTCGATCTCGGTGCGATCCATCTTCAGGTTCTGCAGACCGAAGGCGAGGTTTTTCCTGACGCTCATATGCGGATAGAGCGCATAGGACTGGAACACCATGGAAAGCTCGCGCTTGGAGGCGGGAAGGTCGTTGACCACCTTGCCGTTGATGGCGATCGTCCCGTCGGTGATCTCCTCAAGACCCGCGATCATGCGCAGAAGCGTCGACTTCCCGCAGCCCGACGGACCGACGAGGACGAGGAATTCGCCGTCGTGGATTTCCAGGTTGAGGTCGTGCATCACCGACAGCGTGCCGTAGGACTTGCCGACTTTTCTGAGTTTGAGTTCAGCCATTTTCGTTCAGCTCCTCCTTACTTCATGCCCGATGTCGCGATGCCGCGAACGATGAGTTTCTGGAAGGCGATGAAGAAGATCACCACCGGCACCAGGGAAAGCACCGACATGGCGAACATCTGCCCGAAGGCGGACTTGCCCTCCTGGTCGATGAACAGCCTGAGCGCCAGCGGCACGGTGTAGTTCTGGATATCGTTCAGATAGATCAGCGGCGCGAGGAAATCCTCCCAGACCCAGATCATCGAGAAGATCGCCGACGTCGCCAGCGCCGGAAGCGACAGCGGCAGGATTACCGCCCAGTAGATCTTGAAGGCCGAACAGCCGTCGATCTGCGCCGCCTCGTCGAGCTCGCGCGGGATCTGGCGGAAGAACTGCACCATCAGGAAGATGAAGAAGCCGTCGGACGCCAGGAAGCGCGGAACGATCAGCGGCAGGTAGGTATCGACCCAGCCGAGCTTCAGGAACATGACGTATTGGGGAATGAGGACGACGTGATAGGGGATCATCAGCGTCATCATCATCAGCCCGAAGAACAGCCGTTTTCCGGTGAATTCCAGCCGCGCGAAGGCATAGGCGGCAAACGAGCAGGAAAACAGGTTGCCGAGAACCGACAGCACCGTGACGATGGTCGAGTTGCGGTAGAAGATCGAGAAGGAAACGGGCAGCGCCTCCCATCCTCCGGTGTAGTTGCTCCAGTTGAAGGTTGACGGCCAGAGGCCGAGGCTTCCGAATATCTCGTTCTCCGGCTTCAGCGAAGACGCCAGAAGCCAGAGCAGCGGATAGAGCATGATGAACGAGAACACGATCAGGAAGATATGCTTGAACAGCCGCGCCCGCCTCTCCCGCTTGTTCTTCGCCAGCCTGTATTCCTGCGCGACGCGGGCCGCCTCGTCGCGCTCGGCCTCCAGTTCCGTCTCGGCCAGCGCGGCCTCAGTCGCGTTCATTTTCATAATGCACCCAATATTTCGAGGTCGCGAAGGCAAGCGCGGTGAACAGGCCGATGATCACCAGAAGCACCCAGGCAAGCGCCGAGGCATAGCCCATGCGGAAGAACTTGAAGGCCTCGTTGAAGAGATAGACTGTGTAGACCAGCAGGCTGTCGGCTGGCCCGCCCGTGCCGTTCGAGATGATGAAGGCGGGCGAGAATATCTTGAACGCCTCGATGATCTGCAGCACCAGATTGAAGAACACGACCGGGGCGAGCATCGGCAGGGTGATCGCATAGAACTTGCGGAACCGTGATGTGCCGTCGATATCGGCCGCCTCGTAGAGGTCCTTCGGAATGCCGCGAAGCCCTGCCAGGAAGATCAGCATCGGCGCGCCGAA